>NZ_QUFO01000018.1:0-7997 GCF_003478915.1 Roseburia sp. AF25-13LB | reverse complement strand
AAAGAATGGAGCAGACAGGAACAGATTGATTATACAACCGAATATATTCAAAAAACTTTCGTGGACAAGGGAATGTGTGCCGATTGGAGCATACACGATAAGAACGATGGGAACCCACATGTGCATTTACTTGTAACCATGCGACCATTCAATCCAGATCACTCATGGGGCAACAAAGAAGTCAAGGACTGGGATTTTGTCAGAGATACTGACGGAAATATCGTGGTTGATGAATCCCACCCGGACTGGTGGCAGGATAAGAAAAATCCAGACCGTCATGGAATCCGTATTCCGGTACTTGATGAAAACGGAGTACAGAAAGTCGGGGCAAGAAACAGAAAACAATGGAAACGGGTTCTGACTGACGCTACCGGATGGAACAATCCAAAGAATTGTGAGTTATGGCGAAGCGAATGGGCTGGGATGTGTAACCGGCATTTATCCATAGACAATCAGATTGACCACCGCTCTTATGAAAGACAGGGCAAATTAAAAGTCCCTATGATTCATGAGGGTGCGGATGCAAGAAAGATTGACGAAAAATATCTCACCGGACAGATAAGGAAAGGTTCATGGAAGGTTGAGGAAAACCGGATGATTAAAAAACAAAATGCACTGTTACAAAAGGTAATTGCAACCTTTGGTAAGGTATCCGGTGCATTGTCAATGTGGAGGGAGTGTTTGAATGACATTAGAAGAAAGCAAAGAAGTAATTCCCATGATGGAAGCAATGATTACACAGATAGAGGGACAACAGAATATCATGGCAGAGATGCTTCAGGAGATACAGGAAAAGGACGAGAAGCTGATGTGCTTTCAGGAGCAGGAAGAACGATTGCAGCAATTAGAGAAAGAATTATCAGAGCTGCTTCAAATCTTGCCGGATACAGAAGAACTGCTGATGCTTCTGGAAGAAAAGGCAGACCAGATACAGCGACTTACAGACGAGAATCAGCAATGGCAGGAATTAGCACAGAAATTAAACAGCGAGAACCGATTATTACAGAAACAGAACAGCGAATTACTGACATTGAACAGCAGATAGAGAAAGCGAGGGATATAGATGACAGAATACGAAAACTCAAAGAGCGACGATCAACTGGAAGAGTTGCTTCTGCTGACAGAGCAGATGCAGGAAGAACTCGACCAGAAAGACCGGACTATCGAGAAATTGAAAATGCAGATCGACGAATCGCTGACCTTGAACGAGAAGTTAAACAGCGAGAACAAAGCAGGGAACATTCAAGCCTTAAAGAACGACTTGAGGAAAACAAAAGAATTATTGCAGAGCGAGAAAGAGAAAACGCACGCTGCCGAAATCATGACAGAGGAATGTCAAGATAAGCTAAGGCAGGCAGAACAGGAACGGGATTATGCACTCTCCCATCAGAAAAAAGTAGAGATACCGGTTGAAAAGCCGGTATTCTATCAAAAGTGCTGGAATTGTAACCAGACAGCTTATCTGAAAGCGAAGGAAAGGTATGATACACAGAGAGAAAAACTGGCAGGCAGATATAAAGCAAAAACAGTCATGTATGAAGCATTGATATTTCTGTTGATATGGTATTCCATATCAACTACTCTTTTTCAGATGATACGGTCAAAAATATTTATTTCTGATTGCGTGGTATTCTTTGATACAATCGCAACTTTCACACAGACCATTGCTGGCTGGGTTGTACTGACAGGAAAGACCGTGGCACAGATTAGTAATGGAATATCCAATCCTGTCGTTGCTGGAATTATATACTGGCTGATAAAAATACTGGTTTATAGTGGATGTCTGGTGGGTGCGGGAATACTTGTAGTGTTTATAGGGATGAAGATTGCAGGGTTATATAAGAAATACTGTTGGGATATGATTACTGTAATGGTGATACTTATAAGCATGGCAATAACAATCTACTTTGGAGATTCGATAAAGACAGTATTGCCGATCAATCTGCTATTTCTCTTATTATTTGTGCAACTGGTATATGTTGGAATCAGGTGGTATGTAAAAGGATGGCGGGAAAACAGAGGTTATGTTTAGTGATGGAAAACTTGTCTGAGACGCAGCGAAGTAAATAAAATGAGTAGTATAGGAAGTCAGTAGTGTGTGAATAAACTGCTGGCTTCTTTTTTGATAGATACAGTCACGCCAAGAGGCGTGTCGGATAGTAAAGTAATAATATCAATAGAACAATATAGAAAATGCGGGGAAGCATGGTATTTCAATGAGTTTGAGATACAGTGTTTTTGCGTATTAACAGGAAGCAAATAACGCGTTATATGTGATATTCTATTTCACAACAAAAAAAGGTCGGTTCACAACATGGTGGCTAGCTATTAAAAGAACTTTTCCGATATAATAAATATAATTGTATGTAAGCAAGGAAGTGACAAGATGCAAATTGCAATCTGTGATGATGATAAGTCTATAGGATTGATATTAGAAGAAAAAATAAAGAAATTATTACCGGATGCAGTAATAGAAAAATATTTATCTGGTGATGAATTGATTGCAAGTGGTTGTGAGCCGGATATTCTATTTTTGGATATTCAGATGCCAGGAATGGATGGAATGGAAACGGCAAGGATTCTGCGTCAGAAAAATGAAAGAATGGTATTGATATTTGTAACTGCTGTGGAGGAGTATGTTTTTCAGGCATTTGATGTTGCAGCATTTCATTATCTGGTGAAACCGTTTTCAGATGAAAAATTTGAGGAAGTTGTGAAACGTGCAGTCAGAAGCATTGAAAAATATTCTGAAAATCAATCGGATGAAAAATACATGATGGTGCAGTCCGGAGGAAGCCATATGAAAGTGTTTTTGAAGGATATTGTGTATGCCGAGGTATATAATCGAAAAGTCATTATCCATACACGGGATACGAATATTGAATATTATGGAAAATTGCAGGAACTGAGTGAAATTGCGGGAGCAGATTTTTTTCGTACACACAGAGCCTACCTCGTACATTTCAAATATGTTCAGAAATATGATGCAAATTGTGTGACGATGGAAAATGGAACTGCATTGATTGCAAAACAGAATTATTCTGAGTTTGTAAAACAATATTTGAAATATAATCAGAGGAAAGGAAAAGAAATCGGATGAGTTTGGTAGAAAAATGCTGGATGGTTACATCGAAAATTTCTGTTATTGCACTCCTTATGATTACAGGAATCTATTTTGGAAAATTTGTTTGTCCCTATATAAAAAAGAAAAAAGGGGCTGTGGCAGTCAGTATTGTTTATATTACGATTATGCTTGTTTTATATATGATTCCGCCACAGATTGATAATTTTTCCGCATATCTGATTGGAGTTATAGCAGCGTTTCTTGCAATGTATATAGAGGACAGAAGAAATATATATCAGAAAATATTTCTTGCAATTACGTTCTTTTCGATCCGATGGTTAACGGTTGCAATGGCAGCCAGACTTGATGATCTTGTTACAAAAGCACTTGTATTTCGGAATATGAGTGCAGAAAAAGTGTGGTTGCAGTACGGACTATATGTTGGAACCAGAGTTTTGGATATTGTACTTTGTATTGCTTTTATTGCGGTTGCAATAGGACTGATCAATAAAGCGTATATATACAAAAAAGATGAAATGAGCGTCAAAGAGATGGTAATGCTTATTATACCTTCACTTGTAGGCGTCACTGGGTATGGCATTTTACAATATTATCTCATGATATACGAAAGAGATACTGGAAAGAACTTGATTGATACATATGGATTTTATGGAGCTTTAAGCTTTTTACACTATCTGATTTCCATAGTTGCTATTCTTGTTGTGATTGTAATGTTTCAAAACTGGAAAGAGATGCAGGAAGAACAGCGGGGACAAGAGCTGGTATTAAATCAGATCAGTGACATGAAAAAGCATATCGGGGAAGTCGAAAAGTTGTATCGGGATATCCGCTCCATGCGCCATGATATGGGAAATCATATACAGACACTGGAACATCTGGTGGCACATAATAATATGGATGATGCTGCAGAATACTTGGAACATCTGAAAAATGAATGGGACGAGGTATCTCTGGAAATAAAGACAGGAAGTCCGGTAATTGATGTCATTTTGATGGAAAAGCTGAGAGAAGCAAAAGAAAGGCAGATTCGGTTTCTGTCGGATTTTCATTATCCGCAGAATACGAAGTTAAATGCATTTGATCTGAGTGTGATCATGAATAATGCCTTGAATAACTGCATGGAAAATGTAAGTGGAGATGATCCGTATATCAGCATTTCTTCTTTTCGGAAAAACAGTATCTTTATGATAACCATAAAAAACAGTTTTGGGGGTCAGCTTAATTTTGGTGATAGCGATTTGCCAGAAACAACCAAATCTGGGAGGGAACATGGAATGGGTCTGAATAACATTCGCCGGGTTGCCAGAATGTATATGGGAGATATATCTTTGGAGCAGGGAAATGAGGAAGTAATCCTTAGCATTATGATGCAGGTAGAATAAAGAAATAAATTGGCACTATGTATTTTGTAAATTACAGAAATATGTAGTGCTTTTTTTGCGCAGGTAGCGATGAAAATATGTTGCTTGCAACAATATTTGAGGAGCACTGCGACAGTCTGAAAAGCATTTTCAGACTGCTTCACAACAAAAAAAGGGCGGTTCACAACATCACAGTTTATTGTGAAGAAAGATATGCCGAAAGAAAAAATAAAGAGAAATCATGTTATACAGATTTTCAGGAAACGGATTTCAGAGTATTAGCTCAAGGAGGACAACGAAATGATGAAAATTAATGGATTTAACGGAACGAATACGCAGACAGGAGCAATGGGAATGGCACAGGCGAATGATTCTGTGAGTAAAAATATTCAGAATCAGATTGCAAATGCACAGCAGAAATTGCAGGACTTATCATCAAATGAAGAACTGTCATTAGAGGATAAGATGAAGAAACGTCAGGAGATACAACAGGAAATTACAAATCTCAATCAACAGTTAAGACAGCACCAGATTGAACAGAGAAAGGAACAGCAGAGTAAAAAATCATCTATGGATGATATGGTGGCTGGTACAAAAAATACATCTGCAAAGAAAGGAACAGGCTTGTCACAGGCAGGTATGCGGGCAATGATTTCCGCAGATTCATCTATGAAGCAAGCAAAAGTGCAGGGTAGTATGGCAACACAGATGGAAGGAAGAGCCGGTGTGCTTGAGTCTGAAATCAAGCAGGATGCTGGAAAAGGCAATACCGAAAAGAAAGAAGAAGAACTGGCAGATTTGCAGGCAAAAGCGCAGTCTGCAACAGCATCACAGATGTCTTCACTTTCAGATGCAAATAAATCTATGGAAGAAGCAGCAAAGGCAGACAACCGTACAGATGCAGCAGAAACAAAGAAGGATCAAACGCAGAAAGCAGAGAATACACAGGAAAATGCAGATACGGCAACAGATGCATCAGAGAATGCAGATGTTAAAACAGAAACAGCAGAAACAATAAAAAATCCAGCATCAGAAAGTGGACAGTCGGTAGTATATACACCGATCGATATACGTTTATAGTTCGGAAAGGAGGCTGGTGTTATGTCAGAAATCAAAAGTTTTAGTGATTATACAAGTAAATATAACAGCAATGTAGATTTTTCAGCGTTGTTTAGTGGAACGTCAGATAGTTCATCAGTAGGCAATACAAATATGCTTTCTGATTATGCTGCAATCAAAAATGGAAGCTATGGAAAACTTATGAAAGCATATTATGCAAAACAGGATGCTGAAAAATTATCGGGAAAAGGTGATACTTCACAAAAACTTACCTTGATGAAAACAAGTGCAGATTCTCTGAAAAAATCAGCAGATGCTTTGAATGACTCTTCTCTTTGGGAAAAAAAGAAAATAAAAAAGAAAGATGAAAAAACGGGGGAAGAGATTGAGGTAGAGGATTATGACTGGGATAAAATCACCAAGGCAGTAAAATCTTTTGTTGAAGATTATAATGATGTAGTTAAGGAAGCCGGAGAATCTAATACAAAGGATGTATTGCGAAATGCTTCATGGATGACTGGAATGACAGACAAAAACAGTAATATGCTTGCCAAAATAGGTATTACCATAGGAAAAGGAAACAAGTTGGAATTAGATGAGGATGCTTTAAAGCAGGCAGATATCAGTTCGCTGAAAACGGTCTTTACAGGATATAATTCTTTTGTAAGCAAAATATCGCAGAAAGCAACTGGTATATCGAATGCTGCAAACTGGGCGAGTGCAACCTATACAAATAATGGTACGTACTCTAAGACGGATTCTTCTTTGACATCGAGCAAGATAGATAAAGAAGTATAGAAAGTGTGGACTAACTTAAGGAGGTTGCTATGAAAGTTCAAGGAAATAGGTATATTAATAATCCAGAGATGATAAAAAATAAGGTTGAGAAGAAAACAACTGTTCCTCAGAATATTATTTCGGAGGATGATGTGAAAATCAGTGATTCAGCAAGAAAGTTAGTTGAGACTGCTCGTAATAAGGTATCGGATTTTCATACAATGCATTTTTCATCTATTATGGGAGAGATAAGAGAGATACCAGCAGAATATAAATGTGAAAATTTATTCAAATTAGATTTGAAAGCAGCTTCCATTTCTGGAGAACAAAGTGCGTTTGAAGGCTGTTCGGAAAATCAGTCAGAGGTTTTTGAAAAATGGCTGGACGAAAATGCTTCTGAATATTTGACAGAAGATGAAATGAAAGATTTAAAAGAGAAGATTAATGCAATGACAGCAGATGTAGATTCTTTGAATGCTCAGGAGGGATATAGAGGAACTTCTTATGAATCTGTATTTTTGTTAAGTGCAAGTGAAGTGGGGCTAAGGAAAGTAAATGAAATGTATGTTCCAGAGCAATTTCAAGCTGGTTTTTCAGACATGATTGACGAATATGTTCATTTTAATGATTCAGCACGTAATTCCATCATGGAGAGAATGACACCAGATTACATGGTTGTTGGAATTGGAAGCAAAACAGAATCTTATAAGTACAAGTCAGAAATAATCTCAGATGAGACAGCTTTTTATACAAATGAGAAGAAAGAGATAAGTGGTATCTGCAATCAGTTTTTAAATGGTAAAACAGATCAAAAATTATTTTGTAATGAGATGAAAGACCGTTTAAATGATTACTATGGAAGCAGGTATGAATTAAGGAATCAGCCAGAAGCTGTTGAAGGAAGAGTAAATAATATGCTGGACAAATTGCAGCATATGTTTGGCGTTTAATGTTGAAAAAGGGTTTGGAGAATAATTATGAAGACAGTAACAGATGTAAACACAGTAAACCAGCTGTTGACATATTCAAAGCAGGCAGAGGCAGGAATACACCAAAAAGCAATACAGATGTTGCTTGGAGCAGGAAATAATAAAAAACAGGACAGTTTAAGTATTTCTGATGCTGCACGAGGCTTTTCAAAGCAATCCATAGCTGCACTGATAGATAAAAATGCGAATATTTCTAACAGTGAATTAGCTTATTATTTTGCAAACTATAATAATTCAAGTGCTATTTTGGATGCAATCAATTTTGGGGAGAATGTTTCCTGTGGATATAATTCTGATTTTAAGGAGTACGGGGTTATTTCCTTTGACCTTAATGGGAGCAGACAGGTAGTACCTAATTATGCAGTACCGAAAATGAATACAAGCACCATGTCAGGCATTTGTGCTGCGAATAATTCTCTGGTACTAAGTAATAAAAGTTATTATGCATGGACAACATCAAGTGGCGGTAAATATACATGGACGGTCAATAATGGAAGAATAGGCTGGGCAGCCTCGGAATCGTTGCTTGCAGAGAATACAAATCAAAAAGGAACAAATTATAAGTGGGAAATGTGTAAGGCAGGCAATATCCTGTCTGATCTGGCACAGGGAAAGAGTGTGTGTGGGTATCTCTACAGCAATGAGGAGGTATTGTCCGTCTGTGAGAAAGTCGGGATTTCTCCGGGATTCTTTTCTATAGATGCGGGAGCAGGAAAACACACTTAT
>NZ_QUFO01000017.1:0-14202 GCF_003478915.1 Roseburia sp. AF25-13LB | reverse complement strand
ATGGAACGCTCAGTGAGGCAGAGCTGGAAGTAGTAAATAACGTAAAAAGACCGTAGCAGTTGGAAAATGTTGGAGAGAGTGGTAGTAACTCGGTGTATTCTTATGATGGTGTAAAGCAAGCATCAGAATATTTACAGAGTCAGGGTGTTCCAAGAGTATATAGAAAACAGATATTGGAGTCTTTCAATGTAGAAAAAATAAAACTTCAAACTGCTGGAGACAGTACATATGGTTTGAGATTTTATGGCGGAAATGCAAATACAGAGGGAAGATATTTATTTGAAACATTTTCACCTTTAACAAATCGTCAGAATTTAGCTTTACCATATGAGTGGAATAGAATGACGGGGATTCAGCAGTTCCAAGTTAGAAGTGGAACTATAATGATTACAGGAAAGACTGCTGCTCAGAAGAGTTTTGGCAGTCAGTATATTGGTGGTGCCAATCAATGGTATATTAATAATTTGGAGGATTTGATAAAATGTCATTAGAAGAGCGGTTTATTAAAAGAAATGGTGAGTTGCAACAGAAAGTAAAGGAGGAAATAGAAAAAGTAAAAGAGGGACAAAGTGAGAGAAATATGGTTCAGTTGCAAACTATATTGAGTGAACTTCAAACTAGTAGCAGACAGAAAAACATTATTTTGAGTTATCCTCAAATTATAATTGACTCATGGGACTATTCGGATTATTTAGGTATGGAGTTGGTGGAGTTGGCAGAATTATATAAAAAAATATAATCCTTGATATAGAAATATATTATTTGTATAAAAAGGACCCGGATATGGGGAAATACCCCTGCGGAAGTTTCTTTGCACAAGCATATGATAGTCAGGATAGAGAAAATTTATTGAGTGGAGAAGGGGGGATATATATATATCAAAAATTGTCTGCGTATAGTAGCCAAAGGATTAGTTAGTAAATGGGAGAATATTTTGCTTAATTATGCATTTTGAATTATTTTCCAATGCTATTTGTAGGGCAACGTTAAATCTAAAAAATATTTCAGCATATCCTGTATACTAATATGGAAGGAAGTTGTAGAAAATTATGATATTGAGATTTTATAAAACAATACAAATTGGAAAAAAAGAAAGATTATTAATAGAGTTTAAAGAGAATAAATATGAAATATTATCCACTTTTTTGGAATCAGATGTATCTCCTTTTGAAGAATGGATTTAATCTAGTTTTGACAAAGTACTATCAGGCGAAAGTGAGTATGAAGAAGTAAATGGAAATGTATGTTGTGCAGAAATAAGTCCTAAAACGACTAAAGTATATGATAATCTGGTAGAGGATGCTATAGGAAATTGGTGTGAAGTTGATACAAAAGAACTTCGTCAATTAATTGATGAGTGGTGTGATAAAGTTCGAGAATTAAAAAATGAGCATTACAACTAAGCCTCCCCACCGACAGGCTTAAATGATAGTCTTGCTACGGCGCCTGTGGCAGTTAAGTGATGTTTACATTGTTCACATTTCTTTTTGTAATATGCATTCAGCGGGCTGTTATGAAAAGAGCATGCGGTTGAATCAATACCAGCAAAGAGTGGTAATAATACAATTAATTTACCAGAGTATGATTTAATAATAAATGGAAAAAACGTTGGTACATTTACGAATGAAAGGATTGTTGGACAATGATAAAAAATCAAAATAATAAAATATTGTTAGCCGGAAAGGAATTGCAATTTGATAATAAAATTATTGAGGTTGCAGAATATGAAGGTAATTGTAGAGCAATTGATTTTTATGGAAGGCGATTTAAGGATAACATGAATATTATAGATAAAAAAAGTCACAATGAGTTAATAAATATTTTAAATGAATTGATAACCACAATTGAATTAATGAGAACTGAAAAAAAGGACTATTTATTGAATCGGAATCTAGAAAAAGCTAAAGAATGGTTGAAATTTTTATGTGAACATACTGATAAAGAAGAATTAAAAACACTGGAGGATGAAATTGCTAATCGGTTTGTTTTTAAATTTGATGTTGAGATTGATACTGGAGAATTGGATGGTAGAAGAGTTTCCTTAATGAAGGAGTATTTGATAAAATCAAATGAATTCCTAAAATAAAATGACTATTTGCGTTCCGGGCAATGTCTCCGTTTTTAAATTATTTTATTATATGCAGAAATATATTATGGAAAAAGTGACAAAGTAGTAGTAAGGTTATGATGGCTCGTATATGGAGTAATTATAATAAGTGATAGGAGAAAATGATGAGTACAATTGACGAATTGCTGAGATATATGAAAAAAAGGGATAAAAGTATATTGATAACAAATAATCAACTAAGTGATTATGAGTTGAATGTGGTAGTAGTTAAGATATTATCGTGGTTAAAATTGGAGCATAAAAGAAGCATTTGGATAGCTCAGGGGAAGAAGACTAGCTTTAAATCTTTAGAAGTTAATATAAGATATCCGTGGTGTGCAAATTTATATCAACTTGTTGAAAATGAAAAATTATTTCATGATTATTTTTCGATAAAAGAAGGTAAGTTTGATTTTGCAGATGAAGTATCAGAGGAAGAAAAGATAATGGCGAGGGAAAAGGCTTATCAAAATTACAATCCTCAAAAGCATATATAATAAAAATAATATAGCTTTTAGGGTAGGAATGAATGCTCAGAGGTGATGAGATGATGGTTTCATTAGAAGAAAAATATGAAAACTTTAAAAAAACAATTCAAGAATGTGGGAGTTATTTGCTGACAGAAAGTGATGATACAATTAAACATAATCTATTTGAAGAATTTTCGATAGATGCTATTAGTTTTCTGCATGAAGATACATTAAATCTTCTTTTGAATGAAGGTATGATTGATGATGATATACTAGAAAAAGGTATAGAGTTAAGAAATTCATTTATGCAATTAGACAAAAATGTAGAGTTGCGTAGTGTTGAAGCGGTAAGAACATTTGAAGAATGGAAAAGATTATTAAGAATATCTGATGAAATAAGAAAATTACTTTATTGGTAGTACAGATAAAACAGTCAGCTTTTATTGGTGCGATGATTGGTGGAAAAGAGCAGGAGAAGATAGAATTGTGTAATAATCGTGAATGCAGCAGCCAGTGACAAGATTAAAATAAGAAGAAGGGTAATGCACATGAAATATAATTGCAAAATAATAAATGTTGTTGATGATGAAGTTACAATTAGAATCGGAGATGCATATATTACAGGATTTGTTAATTGTGGAATTATAAAAGAAACAGGTCAGGAGGCAACAGTTGAGATATCATTATATGATGACTTAGAAATTACGCAGTGTGATGAAAAAAAAGTAAGTATAGAGAGAAAAAATCAAAGCTTTGCCTATTCACTTTTTGGAACACTGGATATTGCTAAGGGAATTTTGAAATCCATAATCAATTTTGAAATAGACGAAGAAGAATTATATAATTATGGCTATTTAGACGGTAAACAGGTACATGTAGATGTATTAAGAATTGATTTTATTATCGCGCCTCCATTTCATTGGAACGCTAAAAATCAAAAGATATGTTAAGTAGGATAATTTTTAAACGCATTGTTTCTATAGCACTTGGTGCTATGGAGACAATGCGTTTCTTTTATTTACGCGAGTAGCGAGAAAAATCGCATGCTTGCATGCAGATTTGGCGAGCACCGCGATAACTCGAGAAACTCGCAAAGCGTGTTTCTTTTATTTACGCGAGTAGCAAGATGGCAGATTACACAAAAAAGGAAAAACTGCTTTGACGTTCAGAGAAAACTGTTTCGACTTTTATTCGACCAGATTAAATTAAGTTTAAAATGATATAGAAATTAATCATCTGTTAATTTTAGAAAAAGTATGCTGAAATGCCCGGAAAATAAGGAAAAATGACAAATCAGGAGAGAAAAAAAGAGGAACAGATAGAGGGAAAATGAGGTCGAATATTTTTGGTTGACATTTACGAAAAAAAGAGAAAGAATCTATACGACAAAGACAAAAGAAAAGGGAGAGAGGATATGAAACGGAAGAAAGTAATAACTGTTCTTTTGTGCATTATGCTGCTGGGAACAAGCGGTTTTACCGGATATCAAATCGGTAAGATAAATGGAAACACTACATTGCAGACAGGTAATACAGCAGTAGAAAGAACGGTGGAGTCACAGGGAGTGGCAGTTGTGAATCTGGATACCGGCATATCGGATGGTAATACACAAGTCTATTATGGGGAGCAGATCATAAATTTTCCAAATGATAATTTCATATATACCTCATTAGAAGATGCCAGAAATGGAATAGAAGAAGGGCGATACGGTGCTTATATTATAATTCCATCAGATTTTTCGGAAAATGTTGAAAGCTTAAATACAGTTCCGGCGGCATCGCAGTTACAGTATGCAGTCAGTGAAGATGTATCAGCGGATGCAAGAGAAGATCTTTTAGGTGATGTCCTTCAGTTTGGGGAACAACTGAACAGTCAGATGACATATATGTATCTATGTAACATAATGGATGAATTTCATGCGGCGCAGGATGAATCTGCAATGGTTATGAATAATGACATTACAGATAAAGAAGCAATACAGGGAATACAGGCATCTGATTTGGTAAGCATGGTTCCAGTTCCGGAATTAAAACAGCAGGAAGACACTACAATACCGTTAGATATTTCGGATTATACAGAGGAAAATGCGCAGTTGATTCAGGCAGTAGACAGTGCATATCGGGAAAATCTGTCAGATGCTTCTGCACAGTTAAGTGATTTGCGGACAGCAGGAAATGAACTGGTCAGTTCCTTAAAAGAAATATCAGAAGGCGTAGGAGAAATCAATTTACTTTCGGATGCAGACGGGCAACTTTTATATCGGGAGGGGATTCGAAATCTGCAGGATACATTGCTTGCATATAACGGAGAAAAGACTGCTGAACAAAACAGCCGTCTTGCCCAGATTGCACAGATTCAAAATGTGACAGAACAACTGGATACGAATTTGCAGCAATGCATTGAAAACTATAATCAGAGAATTGAAGCAGCAGGAATACAGAACCTGAATTCCTATGGCAGAGAAATGGAGGCTCAGCTGCCAAAACTGCAATGGAAGGAAGCAGAGGCAGAAGATGGAACAGTAGCATATGAACTGACCTGCAGTCAGGTAGAAGGAATGGAAGAACCGCCGGTTATTACCATTGCACTGGAACAGAATGCAATTGAAGAAAATGTAAAGAACAAGAATTATATCGACAAAATATTAAAGGCATTTCTGCTGCCGGAAGATTCAGATGGCGGGGACGGAGAAGAGGATAAAACCGGAGAAGGAGAGAAAACAGAAGAAGACAAAAACGGAGAAGAGAAAACCGGAGAAGACAAAACAGAAGAAGGCAAAACAGAAGAAGAAGAGAAAAACGAACCGGAATCAGGCGAAGGCGAAGATACTGGAGAAGAACCGGAAGCAACGGTTACGGTAGAAAAAATATTTGAGCAGTGTGATGCAGATACAGAAATCATGGAATTTCTGACAGAACAGGGGTATGCCTCTACAAAGGAATTTTTAAAGGCATATCTGGATGGAGAAGTGCCGGTTGCACAGACAGAGACGCAGCTAAAGGTAACGGGAGATGTGGATGCATTGGGAGAATATCTTAAGGCATCACTGGAACAGATTACGACAGAAGATTATACATTACCGGCATTTGATGGAAGCTGGCAGACCGGGGATGGCAGCAGAATGGGATTTCGTGATTTGCTGGGAGATACCGGGCTTTTATGTAATGCGATGCAGACAGATGTGGCGGCACAGAAGAATGTTGATGTGGATGGCATTACGGGTCTGGTTCAGAGTGGTTGTATACAGCCATTGGCAGACCGCACAGATTTCGTGAAAAAGGAGATAGAAAATAGCCAGAAAGAAGAACAGGATGCAGTTAATTCTTATCAAAGAAGCGTAAATGGATTTCATCCAAGGCAGGATACCACAGTGATGAATGACAGCGTGAGCAGCATGAGAGAGAATGCTGCACTTATGCAGCAGGAAATCAATACCAGCAATCAGTCTTATGTGGATTATGCAGATAAATTGTATCAGACTACTTCAGAAAATATATTGACATTGCAGCAGCACATGGAAGAAGCGAAAGAAACTTCCAATCAGGCAGTTACAGATGCATTGGCTTCGGCAAAGGAAGTGAAGAATACTACAAGCAGTCAGAATCAGACGGCATTGGCAGATTTTGCAGCAAAGCTTCCCTATACAAGAGTAGGAAGCATGGAATATACACAGGTATATGAATTTGTGGCACAACCAACGCAGATGCTGCAGGTCAGCGATTACCAGCGTTTAAAGGATGAGGTGGATCATACCGTATCACAGAAAAGTGTTACCGGCAGCAGGGAACAACAGAAGAGTTCACGTTGGGTGGAATATCTTTTATATGGAATATTAGGAATTCTGGCGGTGGGAATATTAGGAAGCTATGCCAGAAGTTATCACAGAAGAATCAAGGAACAGAGCAACCCGTCGAAAGACGTTGCAATATAAAGTAAAGGAGACAAAAGAAATGGCAGATGTAAACAACATCCGGATTAGTCCGGAGCAGATGGAGACAAAGGCAAATGAATTTGATGCAAGATGTGAGGAATTCCAGCAGGTAGTAAGTACCATGCGTAATATGGTTTCTACACTTTGCGATGAATGGGCAGGACAGAGCAGTCAGGCATTTTATGATCAGTTCAGTTCCTTAGAGCCTAGCTTTTCTGCAACTGCAGAATTAATTACATCCATTGCACAGCAGTTACGTGATGTATCTACATCTATGCAGAACATTGACCGTGAAATTGCCGGAAAGATTGGAGTAATGTAATAGAGAATCGGAAAGCCACATCCTGTGACTTTCCGATTCTTCTATCCCTTAAGACCATACTTTTGTCAGAAACAGGAGAAGTAAAGTGACAGATAATTCTAAGATAGAGATTAATCCTTCGGTACTGCAGAACCGGTCGCAGACCTATCAGTCGCTGACGGATGTAAACGGAGCAGATGTATTTACGGATGATTATGAAGAAAAAGTAAAAGATTACCAGCAGAAGGAACAACGCAGCTATGAGGATACAAAGGAACAGGTATTTATAAAGAAAATGGATGAAAATGCCGGAAAAGAAGAGGCTGTAAAAGAACAATTATTTTTAACAACAGGAAGTCAGCAGCTGCAGCAGCAGGCAGAAGTAACCGCATCATTGGATGTGTATTGGATTCCGGCATGCGGAATTCTGCTGGCAGTGGGAATTCTGCTGTTGCTGCAATATCGGAAGAGAAGACAGGGAAGGTGGAAGAAAAATGTTGCTCACACTTACAATTATGAATCGTGAAGGAAGCTGGCAGGAAGATATACAGGTTAATCCACAGCAGAAAATAATAGATACCATGCTTATTTTAAAGGAAGCGGGAAAACTGCCACAGGAAGAGGTACATGAAATGAAATCTGAACGCAGGGGAAGATTTCTGGACATGAATAAGAACTATGAACAGCAGAGTATTTATGATGGAGATATTCTCTGCATACAGTAGAGGCAGACAGAGGACAGAAGAAAATAAGATACGGGAGAGAAAAGATGGAAGAAAGAATAAAGAAATCAGCATTACAGGCGGAAGGCATATTTGATTATCAGAAATTAATGTATCCGGATACAGGTCTTATTGCAGTGAAAATAGAGGAAGAAGGGGAGGAACTGCTTTTAACCTATAATCTGGAAGCACTGACACCGATGACAGAGATACGAAAAGAAGATATTACCACAAGACTGGCGGTATTGGAAAATATAGAATTACTGGCAGCATGCCGGAAATCATATTACTTTACATTAGAGCCGGAAAATCTTTATTACGACAGGAATCATCTGGTCTATGTAAAACAGAGAGATATCTGCGGGGAAGACAGAGAATATGATGAACAGAAATGGATGGAAGAATATAAAGCACTCATTGGCTATGCATTACAGAAACAGTACAGTTATGCGGATTATGTACAGGGAGGAATGCAGCTTTTAAAGGGTGGCATACTGCAAAAGGTACGGCAGGTGGAATCCGTAGAAGAGCTGGTCAGACTGTTGGAACAGCGTAAGCAGGAGATAGAGACAGAACGGTCTGTGAAAATGATTTTTCTGAACCGAAGACGGTATCGTACATTGCAGGCATCGTTTGTTGTGGTATTGCTGTTGGCAATAGTACTGGCGGTCTATGCATTGGTTGATTTCATCCGTACTGAGCCATATAAGGATGCAGTAATTGCGGCAGAAAATGCCTATATTTCCGCTGATTATGTATCCTGTGTGGATGCTATGCAGGAAATATCGGTAAAAGATATGGATATATATCAGAAATATATTCTTGCCAATTCCTATGTGAGAAGTGAGAATCTGACACAGCAGCAGAAAGAGAATATTATAAGCAATCTTTCTTTAAAGGAGACGCCAGCCAGATTGGAGTACTGGATATATCTTGGAAGAAATGACATTTCAGAGGCAATTGATATTGCCATGCAGCAGTCCGATGATGAAATGCTGCTTTATGCTTATATGAAACAGAAATCCATGATAGAGACAGACAGCAGTCTCAGTGGAGAAGAGAAAACACAGGAGCTGGAGAAAATTGCACAGAAGATGCAGCCATTGATGGAAAAATACGATACCGAGGAAGAATAGCATGAAGAGAAGCTTTCAGAGAACAGAGAATTTTACAATAGACGGAAAAAATGGAAATCTTGGAATTGAAGGATTTCCGGCAAGGCTATGGGTCAGGAATGATGAGGTAACAATAGAAGGTTATGAGAACATATACTGGAACGGAAGGGAAGCCGCCTGTAAAGGAAAGATAAACAATGGAGATGAATTAAGCTTTTCCCGGGGAAAAATTATCTTCCTGGAAAAAAGTGTACAGGTGGAATGCGAAGATACGGTGAATATCAATACCGATGGATTATTGGAACTGGAAGAAAAAGAAATTCCATTTGAAGGATATCCGAAGTATAAACGTTCTCCTCGAATCATTAAAAGAATACCGGATTTGGAAATTAGTCTGACCAGCCCAAAAGAACAGCAGAATGGAAAGAAAGAGAGTCTGGTACAACTTATTGTGCCGCCTCTTGTGATGCTGTGTGTGACAGTAGGAATCAGTATTTTAATGAAGCGTGGTTTATATGTGCTGATGTCAGCAGCAGGCACAGTGATGACAACAATATTTACGGTGGTTAAATATATAACAGACCGTAAGGAAGGTCAGGAGAATAAAAGGCTCCGGGAGAAAACATATCGGGAATATCTGTTAAAGAAAAGAAAGGAAATATATGCAGCATATCAGAATGAAGAAGAGGCAAATCACTATAATTATCCGGAGGTAAAGGAGCTTGCCCGGATGGTTGGGCAGTACAGTCCAAGAATCTATGAGAGAAGCTCTAATGATGATGATTTCCTGAATGTATCTTTGGGACAGGTAATGGCAGATTGTCATTTCCGTATTCGCCTTTCTACGGATGAATTAAAGGATAAACCGGATGAGCTGGAACTGGAAGCACAGGAATTGAAGCGGGAATTTTCAAAGATGAAACAGCCTGTTGTAGTAGATTTAAAGAAAGCACATCTGGGACTGGTGGGAGAGAAAAGCGTTATTCATGAGCAATTGAAATTACTTGTGGCGCAGCTTACTTTTTTTCAGAGTTATCATGACCTTGAAATCGTAACAATTTATAATAACAGATTTGATGCTGATTTCCAGTGGATGCGTTGGTATCCACATTTACGGATACATGCGGTAAATGTAGTGGGAACTGTAAATTCAGAGCGGAAGAGAGACCAGATTCTTGGAAGCCTGCATCAGATGATTAAGAACCGGAAAAACAAATTAGAAGAAAGTAAGAAGGAAAGCCGTTTTCTGCCGCATCTTATATTTATTATAGATGAGCCAAAGTTAATTATGGACCATTCTATTATGGAATATCTGGATAAAGAAGGGGATAACCTTGGATTTTCTATTATTTACACCACAAATATGAGAGCAAATCTGCCTGAGAATATCGGTACAATAGTTATGCTTCATAATTCCGGTCAGGCAACACTTCTGATGGAAGAGAAGGAAGAGAAAAATCTTTCCTTTGAATTGTCAGATACCAGCGGTATAAATTTGGAATGGATGGCAAGAAATTTAAGTACACTGGAGCATATGCAGGGAATCAGTGCACAGATACCGGAGAGTATTACATTTTTTGAAATGTATCAGGTGGAGCATCCGGAGGAACTGGATATTGCAAAACGATGGAAGAAAAATCATGCAGCAAAGTCCCTGGCTGTTCCGCTTGGGGTAAGAGCCAAGGAAGATTATGTCAATCTTAATCTGCATGAAAAAGCCCATGGTCCCCATGGACTTGTAGCAGGAACGACAGGTTCCGGTAAATCGGAAATTATCCAGTCTTATATACTGTCTCTGGCAGTCAATTATCATCCGTATGAGGTGGCATTTTTACTGATTGATTATAAAGGTGGTGGAATGGCAGGATTATTCCGGAATCTGCCGCATCTGCTGGGAACAATCACCAATCTGGATGGAGCACAGAGTATGCGTGCCATGGCATCAATTAAGAGTGAACTGGCAAGAAGACAGAAAATATTCAGCAGCTATGATGTGAATCATATCAATGCATATCATAAGCTGTTCCAGAATGGAGAGGCAAAGGAACCACTGCCGCATTTATTCATTATCAGTGATGAGTTTGCAGAGCTGAAAAAGGAACAGCCGGATTTTATGACGGAACTGGTATCGGCGGCGCGAATCGGACGAAGCCTTGGTGTGCATCTGATACTGGCAACACAGAAACCAACCGGAGTTGTAGATGACCAAATCTGGACAAACTCCAAGTTTAAACTGGCACTTATGGTACAGAATGAGGCAGACAGTAAAGAAATATTAAAGACACCGGATGCCGCCAATATTACAATCCCCGGAAGAGCTTATCTTCAGGTTGGAAATAATGAAATCTATGAATTATTCCAGTCGGCATGGAGTGGAGCTTCTTATGTAAGTGAAAAGGAAGAGGAAAAAGTAGATGACAGAGTTTATCTGGTGAATGACCTTGGACAGGGTGAACTGATAAATGAAGATTTAAGTGATGAACATGCTTCCGGCGGCAATATGATGACGCAGCTGGATGCTACGGTAGATTATATCCACAGAGTATATGAGGCAATGGATACCGTGGAAGTAAAACGGCCGTGGATGCCACCGTTGCCGGAACAGATTGTATCGGACCAGCAGGCAGAGAAAGGAAATGCATTAAATCTGATTGCACGGATTGGAAAGATAGATATTCCGGAAGAACAGCAGCAGGTGGAGTACCAGCTTGATTTTGCCACAGACGGAAATCTCTTATATATTGCTTCCGCAGGTTATGGAAAAACAGCATTTCTTACAACCGTGTTGTTGTCACTGGCAATGCATAACCGGGTAGAGAATCTGAACTTCTATATATTGGATTTTGGAAACAGTGGATTGATTCCATTGAACCGCCTGCATCATACGGCAGACTATATCAGTTTTGATGATACAGAACGATTCCGTAAGTTCTGCAATCTTATACAGGCAGAGATAAAACGGCGTAAAAAATTACTGGCAGAACGGATGGTACAGAATTTTGAAGTATACAATCAGGTGGCAGAAAAGACATTAAAAGCAATAGTAATTGCTATTGACAATTATGATGTGGTCAAAGAACTGGGATATGAAGCGGAAGAATTTTTCCAGAAATTATCCAGAGATGGTACCGGACTTGGCATATATATGGCAGCAACAGCAACACGAAGTAATGCCATGAAGTATTCTACATATAACAATTTTAAGAATAAAGTGGCAGGTTATCTTTTCGATGAATCAGACTTGCATGTAATTGTGGGACGAAGTTCTTATTCACAGTCAGAGATAAAGGGACGGACACTTATAAAATACAATGGACTGGTAAGTGTCATGCAGGTCTATGTCATGACTGCATTTACAGATGAACTGGAGTATAACCAGGGTATAGAAGCCTGTATTGAGCAGATAAATGCATGCTATCCGGATACTGTAGCACCGAGAATCCCGGTATTGCCGGATGAGTTAAATATCAGAACATTTATGGAAATGATAAAGAAACAGCATACAGCAGAAGAAAACGCTGCAGAGAAGGCAATCTGGCTGGGACTGAATAAAGAGAGTGTATTGCCGGAATGTATTCCGGCAGGTCTTACAACACCATTTGTAATTCTGGGTGAGACTGCAAGAGGAAAGACGAATGCATTAAAGGTTATTTTAGAACAGATAACAGGAAGAGGAAAAGTATATTTATTAGACTCGAAAGATATGGAACTATATCATTACAGGTCCGGAGATGAGATTCATTATATCGGAGCAGATGGAATAGATGCGTTTCTTATGGAACTGGGGGGACTGGTGACTGCACGAAATCAGCAGCTGCAGCAGAAGATGAAGGAACATCCGGAACAGTTACCACGCCGTCTGGTTCAGGAACTGGATGCATGTTATGTCGTGGTAGATGAGTGGGATGACTTTGTAGAGGCAACGAAATTAAAAGCTGTATTGTTGGCACCGATATTGAGTGGGGCATTGTCCAGTGGAATCCGATTTATTCTTACAGCCAATTCCGGTAAATTAAAAGGATTTGATGAGATTACCAAATTTGCAAAAGCAACTACGGATGGTCTGCTGGTGGGCAACCCTGGTTCTACAGGAATTTTTGGAACAGTTGCAGCAAAGGAATTGCCGCAGTTAAGTGATGGTCTGCTTTTCCATAATGGAGCATATGTGCGTATCCGCATACCGAAATGTGAAGACAGAGAAGAATAAAGAAAAATAAGCAGGAGGATAAAAAGATGGAACAGGAAAATATAGAGTTTTTGCCGTTAGGAAGTATTGTGCAGCTTAAAGGTGGCGTAAAGAAAATTATGATTATAGCAAGAGGTGCATTTGCAGTAGTCAAAGGTGAAAAAAGATATTTTGATTATGGAGCGTGTACCTATCCGGAAGGGGTTATAGGAGATGCACTGTTATATTTTCAGCATAAGGATATTCAGAAAATAGTATATCGCGGTTATGAGGATGAAGACGAGAAGCTGATGCAGGAAAATATTAAAAACAATCTGAGTGTGCTGCAGGAGCAGCTGCTGAAGAAAGAACAGGAAGCATAAGAAGGCGTCGGAGAGATGAGGAGGAAAGGATAAATGTCGAAGACGAAGAAAAGCTCTTCCGGCAGTAAAGGAAGTTCAACAACAAAGAAGAGTACAACCAGTACAGCGGAGATTAATCAGGTAAAACAGCAGTTAAACACAGTAAAGAGCAGTTTGCAGTTAGAAAGCAGCAGTCTGGCTCCCATGGAGGGGACACTTAATACATTAAAGGAACTGAAAACGAGACTTGAGACAGCCATAGATACGCTGAGAAACCAGAAGGATGGTATTGAGGATAAATATACATTAGACAGTGGCTGGCGTGGAGATTTATATAATGCATCAATTTCTGCCTCCAGTGCATTGAAAACAGAATACGGAAATGTCTGTACCAATCTGGGATATGATCTGGATGCACTTTGTGATGAGATTACAAGAAGAGAGAATGAAATCTACAATAAGAATGAGTATATCGGCAAGCTGCAGAGCAGTTGGAACAGTCTTTGCAACTGGCTGGAAAAACATACTAATTAGGAGGGCATCATTATGCTGATAAAATTAGATACCAATGTTTATACATCAAAGGTACATTCTTTTTCAACGGTATCCGGTGAGGTAGAAGGAAAGCAGCTTACAGTTCCGGATTTAAATGTATCAATGGATGCCATGACAGCGTACCGGGCAGGCTTTTCACAGTTAATTGGTCTGATGAGTTATTATCAGAGCCTCCTGACGCAGGATGCCGGGAAGCTTCTCACACTGCGTGATGAACTGGTTGATGCAGAAGCTTCTTTGATGAAAATGATAAAGACAAAATAGGGGGAGTGGAGAAAGTTATGGGATTTCAGGTAAAGTATGAAGAAATTACCAGCATTCGGGAACTGATTCTGGCACAGCTTGACCGGTGGATAGAGCAGATAGATGCGGTAAGAAGCAGTATTGTAGAGATTGCTGCCATGTCGGAGATGCACGGAGAGGCAGCAGAGCATGTGAGAAGCTATATGTGGGATTATCATATGAATCTTGCAA
>NZ_QUFO01000016.1:0-19570 GCF_003478915.1 Roseburia sp. AF25-13LB | reverse complement strand
AGTCTGGTCGAAAGAAGAACTGGATCAGGGATATTTGAATAATTGAAAGAGGTAAAAATATGAAAATATCTAGTTATATGAATAATATGAAGTATAAAATTGCTGTGACGGTTATGGAACTGCGATTTTGGCTAAAAGATTGTGAATCACCGATATAATCGGGATTTGTGAGTAGAGGGCACTTATGAAAAATAAAAGTATCAATCAAGTTTCCATAATAAATGGTGAAGATGGTCCCACAAGTGTTTTTATATTTGGAGAAGCTCAAAAGCAATCTCTAAAGATTAGAATCCGAAATGCTATCTATCAATCCAGACGAAAAAGGATAGAAAAGAGAATAGCGGCCAACCCGCATACCCTTGCGGAAGTGGTGCAATACGCAAAGGATCATTATGATTTAGTGGAAATCAATCCTGCCGCAACAAATTTGATAGAACGACAGAAAAATCTAAAAGCTAGTTTGATTATACAGCATAAACCAGAACTTTTGGGCCAAAGGAAGGATATTCCAAAACCAGATTTTCATAATGAAGAATCTGTTAAAAATTTTTTGAATGAAATGGAAATTAGAAATAAATTGATTGACCAAATGCCTGATAATGTAATTCCCATGGATTTTCATTTATATGAAATAAAAATTGGTGAGGATTTAATGGAAATAGAGGTAGATTATACCTGGAATATATTTGGAATATCTTACTCTGGAAATAAGTCGGTCATAAAAAGGTTTAAGAAAATAGCTAGAGATTTATATTGTTATTATGGTGTCAGTGAGGAGGATATAAAGAACCGGACAAAAAGATATTCTTCACTGGTAACGGAATTGAGTTCATAAATAAGCAGTTAATTTAGCAACAACTTGTTGCAGATTCTAAAGTTATCTTGCATAATTAAAATATAAAAGATGTATATAAGGTCGGAACAGAGACCTTAAACCTGTTCCAGTGGTCGGGATGGAGACCGAAAACCTATTCCCATTGCGGAATAAACTGCAAATACAGTGATCGCGTTGCAGAAACCTGTGAGGCCTGCGACCGGGGGAGAACCTGCGGGGACTCCTCTTTTTTATATTATGGAGATGGTGTATATGCAGAAGATGCTTGATTTTATAACATAGAAGAGAGTACGTGTAATGCGGAGTAAATAATGGTCAACCCATTTCGTACAGTTGAATAATGAAAGGGGATGTGCTACTATTGTATAAAGATGTCAATCACGGCAGCTTATTTAACGGATAAACTAGGGGGAGCTTTATATGGCCACACAAAAGCAACAAGGTATTAAAAAGCAACTGACGAAAGGATTTGTGAAAGTAGCAATAATCGGTGCGATTGCGGCAGTTATTGGAATCGTAGTACTACTGATCGCAGCGATACAGTATGAAAAGGCATTGAGCCGATACGGATTTACACAGGGAGATATCGGTAAAGCGGTCGCGGCATTTTCGGAGAGCCGGAGCGCATTACGTGCAGTAGTAGGCTATGATGACAAAGCAGTGATAGACAAGCAGATCGAACTGCATGACCAGAAAAAGGAAGCGTTTGAGGCTTACATAGATGAATTGAACCGCTCAATCAAATTCACCGAAGGCAGGGATGCCTATAATAAAATATTGCAGGAACTGGACGGGTACTGGGAATTGGATGCACAGGTATTGGAACTGGCTACTTCCGATGACGAGGACGGATATCTGAAGGCGCAGGATCTGGATATCGGAGAGCTGACCGCACAGTACGAACGGATATACGCGGAGTTTGTAGACTTGATGAATCTGTGCGTCGAAAAAGGAGATCAGGCGGAGGTAGATTTGCGTCATATGGAGCGTTTTATGCTGATCGCGATTCTGGTTATCGTAGTGACCTCTTTCTGGAGTTCTGTGGTATTAGGCAAGAAAATGGCAGGAAATATCGAAGAACCGATGATAGCGCTGGCAGATCGACTTCAGACTTTTGCACAGGGAGATCTGAATAGTGCATTCCCGGACAGAAACACGGAAGATGAGATATCCTATATGATACAGGTCGCAAAAGGCATGGCTGCTGACCTGAATCTGATCATTACGGATGCAGGAGAATTGTTGGGACAGATGGCGGAGGGTAATTATGCCATCGGTACTAAGATCGAAGAGAAATATGTAGGACAGTTTGTGGCACTGAAAGATGCCATGCGTAAGATGAACCGACAGATGAACAGTACCTTACAGCAGGTAGAAGAGGCCGCTAAGCAGGTATCTGCCGGATCGGAGAATCTTGCACAATCTGCCCAGGCGTTGGCAGAAGGAGCAACAGAGCAGGCAGGATCTGTGGAAGAACTGACGGCAACCATTACGAATATCACAGATGCCGTGTCACGTACAGCCGGCGAACTGCAGAGGACGACGGAAAAGGCTGAGAATTATGCACAGCAGGCGGATGCAGGGCATACGCAGATGAGGTCATTGATGGAGGAAATGGAGCGAATCAATGAAACATCTAAAAAGATACAGAATATTATTGCTGACATTGAAGATATTGCGAGTCAGACGAACCTGTTGTCTCTGAATGCGGCAATTGAGGCGGCCAGAGCAGGAGAAGCCGGACGGGGATTTGCAGTGGTGGCAGAACAGATTCGTAAACTGGCCGAACAGAGTGCACAGTCGGCAGTAGATACCAGAAGCCTGATCGAGGGATCGCTGCAGGAGATCGAGAATGGCAACCAGGCAGTGGAGGTAGCAGCGGAATCTCTGGAGCAGATCGTTACGGGAGTCAAGGAGATTGCGACAGATGCAAAACGATTGAGTGAAGAGTCTGCTGCGCAGGCACAGGCGATGCAACAGGCAGAACTTGGTGTGAATCAGATATCGGAAGTAGTGCAGTCGAACTCTGCGGGAGCAGAGGAATCGTCTGCTACCAGTGAGGAATTATCCGCACAGGCATATACATTAAACGATCTGGTAGGAAAGTTTACACTACGTCGGGATTAATTGCTAATTAAAAAATGAAATAAATACCGGTCTTAATAATTCGTAAATAGTGGAGAATTAAGATCGGTATTTTTTATAACATAAAACTTTCATTATAACTGAAATTTTCATTTCCGTATTATCTATTAGAATTGTAATGGTAGATATAGGAGGTTATATAAAAAATGTAATGAAGAAGAATCTGATAAATAAGTTTGCACCATTTCATGCATATGAAGGAACAGAAGATATTGATTTTGCTAAAGAATTGCATATAGTATCTGATAATATATTCATAAAATATAAAGGTAATGCATTTACTAATTCTGGACTTGATATATTGCTGAAAAAACACAATATTGAATATGTTGAAGTTGTGGGTGTAGATGGTGGGGCTTGCGTTGCACTGACAGCATTAGGTGCTATAAAAAATGGATATAAAGTAATCGTGAATGAAGCTGCAATCGGAACAATGTATAAGAAAAACAAAAATAAGTACTTTAAAAAGTTACATGAAGCAGGTGCAGAATTTGTATAGAACAATTTTTGTTGACAGAATTGAAAAATCGGAATTTGGAAAGGGGTGCACTGCCATGCTGAGAAAGTTGAATTGTTTTTTAAACATCGTTATTGGTTCATCCATAGGAGTTTTCCTTGGGACCGGAATTTATAAGTTCTGGCACTTTAAAACTTATCCAAATTTATATGTCATACAGTCTGCACCGTGCTACACAGCGCTACTGTTGCATGGTGCTATGGTGGCTGTTGTGGTGGTCGTATGTATTATCCTAAAGCTGATTATTTGGAAAAAGTTAAAGCCCTAACTTCTTGTTTGAAAAATTGAGAAAACGTAATATTGAACAAAAAAGAAATGCACAGTTCTTAACTTATCGTGAACTGTGCATTTTGTAAATAAATACTTTTAATTAGCTAATTACGGCATCCTCTGCTGTAAAATGTTCCAGAGAATTTTCTTTTACCTGAATACAGATATAAGTAATTCTGGAAATATCGGATGCAAAAAACTGGCGCTTTGCAGCAGGTGCGATTTTTAGCCAGTCTCCGGTTGAAAGGATGATTTCTTCTCCATCAATTATGGCTTTGCCGTTACCTGAAAGATTTCCATAGATTTCTTCATTTTCTTTATGAGAATGAACAAATCAGAAGCCAGTAGAGTTGCCTGTTGGGTGTATGTGCAGAAATATGTGAAGCACAAAACCCTAAACGAAATGCTGCAAGAATTGCCAGACGTAGGTCAATTCATCCTAGCTATGGATACCTGGTTTGAAAAACTGATGGAGAAATAATCTAGGAAAATAGTTTAAAGTTTACATGTTATAATCATGTATGAAGTTGGAACAAAATAAAAGAATTGTGCTATACTATTGTTCAAGAAAAAAACTCATTGACATATTTCAATCTATTTAGGAGGATAAACGATCATGTGTACAGCAGCAACTTATAAAACAAAAGATTTTTACTTTGGACGAACCCTTGATTATGAATGCTCTTATGGTGATCAGATAGTAATTATGCGTTTAATTTTCTCCATGTTGGCGATATGAAAAATCATTATGCAATTATTGGAATGGCTCATGTCAGCGAGCAATTCTTCCTCACGCTTTGTACGTGTAGCTTTTACAAAGGTAAATGCAATTTCAGGTGAATCAGAGGAAGAAAGCGTTAGCCAATTCTTCCACATTCTCGGATCTGTGGATCAGCAAAGAGGATGTTGCGAAGTAGCGGATGGAAAATATGAAATCACATTGTATACGTCGTGTTGTAATGTTACAAAAGGTATTTATTATTATAATACTTATGAAAACCATCAGATCAGTGCAGTAGATATGCATGTAGAAAATCTGGATAGTGATAAAATGATTTGTTATCCAGTAATTCAAGGAGAAAGAATCAACTATCAAAATAAATAATGTTTTGAAATCAGGGATGAGGTAGAAAGGAAAGTTCCATGACAAAAGATGAAGTAAAAAAACTTAGGATGGCCAGTCCGGAATCACTACAGTTTTTAAATAATGCTACAAAATTTTATAATTTAATGATGATGTATCGTTGTGCTATTCGGGAGATACAAACTAAACTTGAGGTTTTGGATGATGAATTTTCAGTTGAGAACAATCGAAATCCTATTTCTTTTATAAAAACAAGAATTAAGAAGCCCAATAGTATTTACGATAAACTGCAGAAGATGGGATATGAATTTACAACAGAAAATATACAGACATATCTCAATGATGTAGCAGGCGTTCGAATAGTTTGTGCGTTTATTGACGATATTTATATGATATCAGATTTGATTACCCAACAGGATGATATTAAAGTTATTGAAATAAAAGATTATATAAAAAATCCAAAATCGAATGGTTATCGAAGCTATCATATGATTGTTGAAATACCAGTATTTTTTGCTAAGGGTAAAACACCTATGCGTGTAGAATTACAGATTCGAACCAATGGTATGGATTTCTGGGCAACATTGGAACATCAACTTCGCTATAAAAAAGGAATTGAAGAAATGCCTGGCTATGATGAGATAAGTGAAGAATTACTTCATTCTGCAAGAGCTATCATTGAAGCAGATAATGAAATGCAGAGAATAAAAGACAAAATTGGTATGTTCCACGAAATTTAGGGAGAAAACTGAGCAAGTAGGAAGGAGGAATATATATGAAACAAGATACTTTAGAGGGCAAAGCAAAAACAAAAAATGGGGTAAAACGGCTGTGTTTTTCCATAATCTGCATTCTTCTGGAAGTGATTTTTATTATTACTATCGTAACACGCTTGAATGAATATGCAGAAATCATAAATTTATTTACAAGGATTTTGAGTGGGATCTTGGTTTTGGGATTGTACGCATCAAATAAGACATCCTCTATGAAAATGCCTTGGGTCATCTTAATTCTAATTTTCCCAGTTATGGGTGTAGGCCTGTATTTGTTGATTGGTTTGAATGGTGGCACACATAAAATGCGTGAGCGATATGCAGAAATTGATAGCAAATTGTTACCAATGCTTCCGGACAGTCAGGAGTGTTTGAGCAGAATAAAAGAAACAATTCCGAAAGCAGGAAATATAGCAAGTTACATACAAAGAAATTCGCAGTATCCAATCTATCAGAATACGGATATTGTGTATTTTGATGAAGCAGTGAAAGGATTAGAGGCACAGCTTAAGGATTTGGAGAAAGCACAGAAGTTTATCTTTATGGAATATCATGCGATAGAAGACGCTGAAGCATGGCATAAGATTCAAGATGTTCTGGAAGAGCGAGTAAAAGCAGGTGTGGAAGTTAGAGTATTCTACGATGATATGGGTTCTATAGGCTTTATTAACACAGATTTTGTGAAAAAAATGGAGGCAATAGGAATTCATTGCCGTGTATTCAATCCGTTTATGCCAGGTTTAAATCTGTTTTTGAACAATCGTGATCATAGAAAAATAACAGTTATTGATGGAAAAGTCGGATTTACAGGTGGATATAATCTAGCAAACGAATATTTTAATTACACACACCCGTATGGACAGTGGAAAGATACAGGTATTCGTTTAGAAGGAGATGCTGTTCAGTCGCTTACGGTGACATTTTTGGAAATGTGGAATGCAGTAAGTGATAAGGATGCTAATGATTCTGATTTTAGTAAATACCTTTTCCAATATGATTATGCGGCACAGCAAACTGGGTTTGTTCAACCTTATGCAGACAGCCCTATGGATAATGAGCAAGTAGGAGAAGAAGTTTATATCAGTATGATAAATAAAGCTGAAAAATATTGTTGGTTTATGACTCCATATCTAATCATAACAGATGAAATGACGCATGCGTTATGTCTGGCTGCTAAGCGAGGGGTAGACGTAAGAATTATCACACCTGGTATCCCTGATAAAAAATTCATTTATAATATAACTCGTTCTTTTTATCATGGATTAGTTAAACATGGTGTTCGTGTTTATGAGTGGACTCCTGGTTTCTGTCATGCAAAAATGAGTGTGGCAGATGACTGTATGGCAACTTGTGGAACAATTAATCTGGATTATCGAAGTTTATATCACCATTTTGAAAACGGCTGTTTTATGGTAGATTGTCAGGCAGTTGTGGAAATAAAAAATGATCTGATAAGAACGATGGGAGAATGTCGTGATGTGACAGACCAATATCAAACCGGACGAAGTGCATATTTGCGACTGGGACAATTATTTATGAGATTATTTGCTGGATTGCTATAAGAATCTGATGAAACGACCTTTCAAAAAACAGTTGATTTAGAAGTTAACTGTTTTTGAAAGGTCGTTTTTGTTATATCTAACAGTCTGTTGTACAAAGAAGATTTTGCATGGATGAAAAAAACAAACCTTGTTGAGGTTAAATTGAGATTGACTTTGTATTGTATAAGTATGAAAAAAAGGAATCAGGTGATGTACAATGAAAAAGCATAAAATATGTAAAATCCTTCTTGTTATACTGGCAATTTTTTTAAGTGTGGCTTTTTATGAATTGCTCGGAATCTGTGTTGCATATAAAAAGCAGCCGGAAGTGTCCAATACAACCAAAAAAGAAACAAAAAATGGGTCATGGAACGAATGCAGTGAAAATACAGAACGGGCAGTAATCATAGAAAAGAATCCAGAAGCGCTTTTACAAAGAGTGCGTTTGATCAAGAATGCAAAAAAGGAAATTATTCTTTCTACTTTTGCATTTCAATCCGATGAAAGTGGAAAATTGATTTTAGGAGCACTGCATGATGCGGCAGACAGAGGTGTACATATTCGTCTGTTAGTAGATGGAATGGAGAGCTGGATTGATATGGAAGGAAATCCGTATTTCTATGGATTATCTTCCCATGAGAATGTTGAAATTAAACTGTATAATAAGGCCAATCCGTTGAAACCGTGGAAAATGATGGGTAGAATGCATGATAAATATTTGATTGCAGATGGAAAGAGATATATTCTTGGGGGAAGAAATACATACAATTATTTCCTGGGTGATTTTCCGGGACATAAGAACTATGACAGAGATGTGTTAGTGGTTTGCGATGAACCTGAGAAAGAAAATTCAGTTAACCAGTTGTCAGAGTATTTTGAAACCATATGGAATCAGGAAGACAGTGGTTATTTTCATAACAATAAAAAACTGGCAAATAGAAAATCTGTAAAGAACGCAGTTTTAGAGCTGCAGAACGGCTATCAGAAATATTTTGAAGAGAATAAGGAAAGAATCTGCGATACCGATTACACGGACGAAACTTTTGAGACAGAAAAGATTACATTAGTGTCAAATCCTATTCACACAGGTTCCAAAGAACCAGTAGTGTGGTATCAGTTGGGAGAATTGATGAAAAATGCAAAAAATCGTGTGAAGATCCACACTCCATATATTATCTGCAATGATATGATGTATAATACATGGGAGGAGATTGCAGAGAACGTTTCAGATTTTTCTATCATGACAAATTCAGTTGCGAATAATGGGAATCCATTTGGGGCTGCTGATTATGCGAGAAACAGAAACAGAATTTTAAATACAGGAATTGATATCTGGGAGTATGAAGGCGGCTATTCATACCACGGAAAAAGTATTCTGATTGACGATGATCTGTCTGTAATCGGTTCCTTTAATATGGACATGAGAAGTACATATCTGGATACGGAACTGATGCTTGTAATACGTAGCAAAGAGATTAATAAACAGTTGGAAGAGGGCATGATGGAATATGAAAAAGTGTCCCGTCAGATATTAGAAGGCGGAACTTATAATGATCCATATCATGTAGAGCCAATCGAATTAACAAAGAAACGTCAGAGAAAAATATTTTTAGTACAGCATCTGCTTGGATGGGCAAGGTATCTGTTTTAATAAGGAGGAAGGAAAACGTGTTTCAAATATTGATTGTAGAAGATGATAAAGAATTAAGCCAGCTATTCCAAAAAGTGCTTGAGAAGAATGGATATCAAGTCAAAAGTGCATCGGATGGAGCACAGGCATTAGAAATATTGGATAAGGAATATGTTGATCTGATCATTTCTGATATTATGATGCCGGTTATGGATGGTTATGAACTGGTGTCAGAACTTCGTTCAGCAGGATATCAGATACCGGTACTTATGATCACTGCGAAAGGTTCCTTTGATGATATGCGCCAGGGATTTCTTTCGGGAAGTGACGATTATATGGTAAAACCGGTAAATGTGAATGAAATGGTTTTAAGAGTCGGAGCACTGCTTCGCCGTGCACAGATACTGAATGAACACAAAATTGTGATCGGTTCAACAGAGTTTGATTATGATGCAATGACGGTTACAACTGATAAGGAAAGTCTTGTTTTGCCTAAAAAAGAATTCCTGCTTTTATATAAGCTTGCAGCTTCGCCAGGCAGAACATTTACAAAACAACAGTTGATGGATGAAGTATGGGGATACGAGACGGAGGCAGACCCACATACGATAGAGGTACATATAGGAAGAATCAGAGAGCGTTTTAAAGATAACCCTGATTTTGAAATCGTAACAATGCGTGGAATTGGATACAAGGTGGTGAAAAAATAATGGAACAAAAGAAAGAAAAAGGATTGCGGATCCGATCCTGTCTGACTGGTGCAATCTGGCTGGCACTTGTATTTTCAACAGTCATATCTGCTTTATTATTTGCTTTTTTGAATCATTTTTTTAATCTGCCGGGCAGCATACCTGTGCTTGGCTGGCTTTTGATTTTCAATACATTGATTGCAGGGCTGATCACTTCTTTTATCAATGCAAAGTTACTGGAACCAATTACCAGACTTAGTAAAGCAATGAAGGAAGTTTCTCGGGGAGATTTTGAACAGCATTTGGAAACGAACAGCCGTATAGCAGAAGTTGGAGAATCTTATCAAAGTTTTAACGTTATGACAAAAGAACTTCGTGCAACAGAGGTGCTGCAGATGGATTTTGTATCTAATGTTTCTCATGAGTTTAAGACCCCGATTAATGCCATTGAAGGATATACAATGCTGCTTCAGGGAGAAGAACTGTCTCCGGATCAAGAGGAATATGTAGAAAAAATCTTATTTAACACCCAAAGACTTTCCGGATTGGTTGGTAATATTTTGCTGTTATCCAAGTTAGAGAATCAGAATATACCAATGAAAAAAACAGAATATCGTCTGGATGAACAGATCCGCCAGGCATTTCTTTCATTGGAAACAAAATGGACAGAAAAAGAAATTGGTTTTCAGGTAGAATTGGAGGAAGTTAAATATACTGGGAATGAAGGACTTTTTATGCATATCTGGATGAATCTTTTAGATAATGCGATTAAGTTCAGTCCTGCAAAGGGGACAATTATGATGTTTCTGAAGCAGGAAAAGGATTCTGTAATGTTTATTCTGGAAGATGAAGGACCGGGAATAGAGGATGATGTGAAAACCAGAATATTTGATAAATTTTATCAGGCAGACGGTTCTCACAAAGCAGAAGGAAATGGTCTCGGCCTTGCACTTGTGAAACGGATCGTAGATAGTGCCGGAGGAACAATCAAAGCAGAAAACCGTGAATATGGTGGATGCAGATTTGTTATAGAGCTGCCAAAGCAGAAAGATGAGATTATATAGTTTTAAGATAAATTAGAAGATGGGAGGATTTATATGACATTTTATCAGGAGTTGCAGTTAAATCAGGCAGGTTCTAAAAACCTGTTGAAAAAGAGTGAAACACGAAAAGAAAAATTATATCATATGTGGGTATATCTGGTGAAGATAGCTGTTACAATGGCATTTTGTTTTTTATTTGTTACTATTTTCAGCATCCTATTTGGAAATGAGAATAGCATTGTAGGTGTAGTAGTCTTATTATGCCTTATGGTATTTCGGAATGCGGATCTGGGGATCCACACCGGACAATCTACGATGCTTTTGGCTTTGTTCTTTGTAATTATGACTGTATGTCCGCATTTAGCAAATCAGTTTTCACCGGTATTGGGAATGCTGTTAAATATTGCGGCACTGGCTGTGTTGATTCTGTTCGGATGCCATAATCCATTCATGTTTAATCAATCTACATTGGTTCTTGGGTATCTGCTACTATATGGTTATGATGTTACGGGAAAAAGCTATCAGATGCGATTAGTCGGAATGGCTTTAGGTGCAGCACTTACCTGCTTCGTATTTTATCGAAATCATAAAAACAGAACTTATAAAAGAAATCTGAAAGATCTGATACAAGAATTTGATATCACTTCTTCCAGAACAAAATGGCAGATATGTCAGATTTTATGCGTACCGATTGTCCTTTGTATTGCAGAACTTTGTAATATGCCACGTGCAATGTGGGCTGGTATTGCGGCTATGTCAGCAATTTTGCCGTTTGTGGAAGACATGCAATACAGAGTCCGTAAAAGGATTGTCGGAAATATTGTAGGTGTTATATGCTTCACCGTATTATATTTTCTGCTTCCTTCGTCAATTTATGCATATATAGGAATTCTTGGTGGAATTGGTGTAGGATTTTCAGCGCAATATGGCTGGCAGGCTGTATTTAATACCTTTGGCGCTCTCGCAATTGCTGCGGAAAGTTATGGATTAAAAGGAGCGGTTAGTCTTAGAGTGATTCAAAATGTTTTTGGTGTTGTGTTTGCTTTAGCATTTTGTGTTATATTTTATTGGTTTATGTCTAAAAAAAAGGAAAGTGCGCTATAATGATGGTCATATTGGTCGCTCTGTATATTATCCAGAATACCAGGACTCTTAAGGGAGAGACTGTATAAGCAATTTTATATTGCAATGACTAGAAAAATATTTAGGAGAAGATAGATATAAACAGTAAGTCAAACACACAAACTATGGAGTCTTTAGTCGGTTTAATAAAATTTTAGATAGAAAATAAATCATTCAATGTCATTTAGATAAGGTTTTTTATGACAAAAAGACAGATTGCTTATCTGCCTTATAATGCAGTATAATGGTAACGAGATTTATGCAACCCGATACATGAAATCCCTATTTCTCTTTGAACGGAGGTGGATAGGATATTTTCGATTGTACCTGACAGGCACAGCATTCAGCGAACAGCTGCCGACAGCACAGCTTCACTGGATCATTGCAGACAAAGACTCCTGTATTGTTGTTGAGTCTATGAAGGATGGGCTGCATGTATATGATAATCCGGTAGGAGTGCTTACCAATAATCCACCATTCCCGGGTCAGATGTTTGCACTGAATAATTATGCCGGTGTATCCAGAAAACAGCCGGAGAGTACTTTTGCAGAAGTATTACAGCTTGATGCATATAGCAGAGGAATGGGTGGAATGGGAATACCTGGAGATCTTTCCAGCCAGTCAAGATTTGTGAAAGTTGCCTTTACAAAATTAAATTCGATCTCCGCTGAAGAAGAGGATGAGAGTGTAAGCCAGTTCTTCCATATCTTAGGATCCGTAGATCAGCAACGTGGATGCTGTGAGGTGACAGAAGGCAAATATGAGATCACGATATACACGTCCTGTTGTAATACAGCAAAGGGTATTTATTATTATACGACTTATGATAATCATCAGATCACAGCGGTTGACATGCATGCCGAAAATCTGGATTCAGATCAGCTGATCTGTTATCCGCTTCTGTCCAAGGGCGAAGTCAGATGGCAGAATAAATAATACGAAAATGCACGGAGAAAGTATAACGCAGAACAACAGGAGGAAAGACCATGAAAGAAGTTAAAACACCGAAAAAACCACTGGCATATTATTATGGGATTGTGTTAATAGTGCTGATCGTATTTAATCTGGTTGTCACACCAATCCTTATGGAGCATCAGGTAAAGGAAACGGATTATGGAACTTTTATGAGCATGATCGAGAAGAAGAATATCGGTGAAGTAGAAGTTAAGGACAATCAGATCATCTTTACAGATAAAGATCAAAAAAATATTTATAAAACAGGTCTGATGAACGATCCGAACCTGACGGACAGGCTATATGAATGTGGAGCAGTATTCGCAAAAGATATCGATAAGCAGATGTCACCGATCATCAGCTTCCTGCTGACCGGGTTTTTGCCATTGATCCTTTTTATCGCACTGGGAAATTATATGGCGAAGAAACTGATGGAGCATGCCGGAGGAAAAAATTCGATGGCTTTTGGAATGGGAAAAAGCAATGCGAAGATTTATGTGCAATCCAGTGAGGGAATCCGTTTTTCAGATGTTGCAGGAGAAGATGAGGCGAAAGAAAACCTTTCAGAGATCGTTGATTATCTTCACAATCCGAAGAAGTATACCGATGTAGGTGCGTCTATGCCAAAAGGTGTCCTTCTTGTAGGACCTCCGGGAACCGGCAAAACAATGCTTGCAAAAGCAGTTGCAGGTGAATCAAATGTACCATTTTTCTCAATGTCCGGATCAGAATTTGTTGAGATGTTTGTCGGTATGGGAGCTTCCAAAGTTCGAGATCTTTTCGGACAGGCAAAGGAAAAGGCACCATGTATCGTGTTTATTGATGAAATTGATGCCATTGGTAAAAAGCGTGACGGACAAATGGGCGGAAATGATGAGAGGGAGCAGACCTTAAACCAGCTTCTTACAGAGATGGACGGATTTGAAGGAAATAATGGTGTCATCATTCTTGCTGCAACGAACCGTCCGGAGTCGTTAGATCCGGCACTTACACGTCCGGGACGTTTTGACAGGCGTGTGCCGGTTGAACTGCCGGATCTTGCAGGCCGTGAAGCAATTTTAAAGGTTCATGCAAAGAAGATAAAAGCATCTGATGATGTTGACCTGCATACGATTGCACGAATGGCATCCGGTGCATCCGGTGCGGAGCTTGCCAATATTATAAATGAAGCAGCATTACGTGCTGTCCGTAGTGGAAGGACCGTTGTAAATGAATCTGATCTCGAAGAAAGTATAGAAGTGGTTATTGCAGGATATCAGAAGAAGAATGCGGTTCTTTCAGATCAGGAGAAGAAGGTTGTTGCATATCATGAGATAGGACACGCTCTGGTAGCTGCATTGCAGAGTCATTCAGCACCGGTTCAGAAGATTACGATCATCCCGCGTACCTCAGGTGCACTCGGCTACACTATGCAGGTTGAGCAGGGTGATAAATATCTGATGACGAAAAAAGAACTTGAGAATAAGATTGCTACATTTACAGGCGGACGTGCGGCAGAGGAGATCGTATTTGGTGAGATCACGACCGGAGCCTCCAATGATATCGAACAGGCAACAAAAATTGCAAGAGCGATGATCACCCGCTACGGCATGACAGATGAATTCGACATGGTGGCAATGGAAAACGTGACCAACCAGTATCTTGGCGGCGATACGTCTCTTTCCTGTTCTGCAGATACACAGAAGGAAATTGATGAAAAAGTCGTGCAGCTCGTAAAAGCAGAGCATGAAAAAGCAAGAAAAATCCTTGCTGAAAACAGGGAAAAACTGGACGAACTGGCTATGTACCTGTATGAGAAGGAAACAATTACAGGTGACGAATTTATGGATATTTTAGACAGAAAATAATGTAGTTAATTAGATAACCAATTCCACCCAAATATGATAAACAATTTTGGAATGAATTGTATTCATTTTTACAGAAACATTCTAACGAAGAGTATATTCTCATAGGAGATTTTAATACTATCAATAATAGAAACATGGAAGAGTTTAGAAAGATATTATATAATGCATATGATATTTGGTATCAAAAAGGAAACAGAGAACCTTTATCATGTATGCAGAGCCTTTTATCTCATCTGCTTTAGCTTTAGCTGCTTTCACAATAGCAAGTTCAGGATCATCCTTTTTAGGACGACCCTTGCCACATGGATTATCTTTTTTGATCTGCTTATATTCGCTGTAGGCATCATGCCAGATATCTTTTCTGACTTCATCGAGAGCTGTCATAGCCCACTCGACTACGTGAAAGGAATCAACACAACGGGCGCAGTCAGGAGTGTATTCATTTACACACTCTGTGATCCATTTGGCACCATCACCTGTAACAACCTTGATGCTGGATAGCTGCTCTGGAGTAAGCTGTTTATAAAACTTTTCAAGAACGGATTTGCCATGGCCTTCCGATGCCCATACCACTGTGTTGGTATCGTGATTAACGATTACTGTAATGTACTTGTGCCCCTTTTTGTAACTGGTTTCGTCAATGCCGATATTAACCAGACCATCAAGTCTTCTTGAGCGCTCCGGTTCTAAATCATGAAGAGCACGATTGACACAGCGGCCTACAGTTTCCCAGCCCCCTCCAAGTGGTTGGTCTGCTGGAATGTTTGTCATAAGCAGGACATGATTTGTGACAGAAAGGGCAGTCATTCTCATGCCATTTATTAGGTCTGGCTTTGATACGGATGTGTTTCACGCCATCCTCATCAGAGTAAAGATTAAAATTTTCTATCAAGAGAATAAAGTATTGACAAAATTTTGTGGGGTGGGGTAGAATAACGGTAAAAAATTCCAAAACATAACGCATTGGTGCCTTTCGCAGAAAGAAGAAAAATAAACATGAAAAAGAGAAAGAACTTGGGAAAAAAGTTAGTAACAATGTTAGTGTCTGTAGGCTTTTTTGCAGTTTTGATTACAGTCTTGAATTTAATGGCATTACAAGCTATTCGAGGAAAGAATAATGTGCTTATAGAACAGTTTGAACAATATGAAGAAGCAGTGGAAAATAATGATACCGCGGTTTTTGAAACAGCAAAAGGAGAAGTGGCAGAAGCCATCAGACATATCAACTACAGAATAAATGGAAGCATCATTTTTGATCTTGCACTTGTGGTAGCTGATATTATTGTAATTGTACTTCTTTCGATTGTTATTAATAAGTCCATTGTTCGTCCAGCAAAAAGAGCAAAGAATGATTTGGATGATATCATTTTAGGTATAGAATCAGGACAGGGTAATCTTACGTTAAGAGTATTTGATGAAACCAGTGATGAAATTGGTCAGCTTGCAAATGGTGTCAACCATTTTATTGAAACATTACAAAATCTTATGGTAAAGATTCAGAGTGTATCAAAAGATATGAAAGAATCTTCCTATCTTGTACAAAATGAGGCGGAATCTTCAAATATGAGTGCATCCAATGTGAGTGCAACATCGGAAGAACTTGCAGCATCCATGGAAGAGGTATCTGCTTCTCTATATGATTTAGCCCAAGGATGTAATAATCTGCTAAAGAAAATGGAAGGCATGAATGAGGATGCTAAGAACTCTGCAATGAAGATGCATGAAGTGAAGCTTACTGCAGAAAATAGCTATAAAGAAGCGATTGCATCAAAAGAAAAAACAGTAGAAACATTTGATGGCATTCAAAAGGATGTCGCGGAGGCAGTAGAAGCATCTAAGTCTGTAAATGAAATTGCAAAACTTACAGAAAATATCTTAAATATCGCAGCACAGACAAATCTTCTAGCACTTAATGCATCGATTGAAGCAGCAAGAGCAGGGGAAGCAGGCAGGGGCTTTGCCGTCGTTGCAGATGAAATCAGACAGCTTGCAGATAGTTCACGTGAGACAGCAAACAATATTCAGGAAATCAGTGGAAAAGTTATTGAGGCAGTAAACAATCTGTCTGGAAATGCAACGGAAATGATTCGTTTTGTAGATGAAAAGGTAGCACTTGATTATGACAACTTTGTAAAAATTATTGGAAATTATGATGCTGATTCTGATCAGGCAAGTAATACATTTAACGAGTTTGCAGTTAAGTCAAAAGATAGCTTAGGTACAATGAATGATATGAATGAAGGTATCAATAACATTTCTATAGCGATTGAAGAATCTGCAAAAGGTGTTACAAACGTAGCACAAGAGATATCACAACTTGTAACAGCAATTTCAGCAATTACAGTGCAGGCGGACGAAAATAAGAACCTTTCGGAAGATTTATCGGATGAAGTAGCAAAATTTGAAAAAGTTTAACTAACAGATTTTTATTATGAGAAGAACTGTATTAGGTAAATAACCCGCACTAACTAAAAATGAATGCTAGAATAAGCACAAAGGCATAGCCCCATTACGGGTTCTATGCCTTTGTGTTTTCCGGAAGATTGTCATTAACTGCATCAAATTCAAGATTCTGTTCCCGGCACCATTCGACAGCATTCGACAGAGCTTCACCGGCGCGGCAGGTCCAGAGAATGAGTTTGTTGCCATTGCGTTTCCATTCCTGGAGATATTCGATCAGTGCCTGGTTTGGCTGACCAAGCTCCGGCCATTTGCTGTAGCAGAGAGTGCCATCAAAATCAACAGCGATTGTCTGGAAATCTAACATTTTTTTATTATTCATTCAGATCATCTCCTTTAGAGGGAGTCTGCTGAACACCAAGATGATAGCAGAATAGGCTTGTTACCGGTTTGTGAAAAAAATCTGCAATTCTCATGGCGTATAGCAGAGAAGGAATATGCTGTTTTGACTCGATATTGGCAATAGTTTTCAGGCTGATGCCGGTTGCTGATGCAAGTTCTTTCTGGGTAATGCCAAGATCTGCCCTCGCTTCAACAAGTCTGCAGGTAATTGTGTCTGTCATGGTGTTTATGTCTATATCCATATCAGTATTCATATATATGCACCTCCAAATTCAGAATTGTTCAGGTCTGTTCCGCTATAATAATCCTACAGTTTTAAGTGTTCCAAAAAAAGGACTTATGAAAGAACACGGCCGAATATTTTGAAGGAACTGTTCTCTGTAACCGGAATCGGATCATATTTTTTATTCAGTGATATGAGGTAGGTTCCGAGTCTGTTATTCTGAAATTTCTTCACATATGCGTTTCCATCAAGATAGAAGATACCTATTTCGCCATCATCAAGGCATGCTGTCTGTTCAATCCAGATGAGATCCTTATTATGGTATTTAGGTTCCATACTGTCACCATCTACATATACGCCAAATGTGGCAGCCTCCGGAATGCCAGGAGAGGAGAATATCTCATATTCGTCACTATCAAGAAAAGAGCCGGTACCAGCGGAAACGGTATTGTAAAATACTTTTCTTTCCCTGATCACATGGATAGGAATGATCTCTGCCGGTTTATAGTTGCCGGTGCTTTCCAGATCGCTGATATATTCAAGCACTTTGTTCATTCCATTTTCATTCAGGTTCCGGAATGGATTAAGAGGACTCTGGCCAACAAACTCTGTATAGATATCGTATATTTCAAGAATTTCACATAAGGCGAGAAACTGTCTGGCATGCATGGAATACCGGCAATCGGCATCAGGGTAGCTGATCCAAACAATCTGGATGACGGTGTGGAAATGGATGTGCTGATCGGAAAGAGAATTGATCTGGATATGCTTCATTATGTGCCGGATCTTGCAGACAACTGGCAGGCGCAGCAGATGATAAGATAGGTGACAAAGTCGGGCAGATTGTGATCATGCCGGTTCTGATACCAGATTTTACCTTTGAATCATGGGAAGAACGTGGAACCGGGGCATTTGGATCGACAGGAGGATAAGGATGATTAAATTGTTGATGTGCATAGAGATAGGTATATGCTATACTGTGTAAAAAGATATGTACAAATTTGAAGTTATGGAGGAATGATAGTGAGTTATATTACAATGGAAATATGGACTGGAATATGGATATTAGTGAGATTATTTCCAATGGCACTTATTATTTTTGCAGGTGTTATGATTATCGAAGTGGGTATTGAATTTATCCAGAAGAAGAAAATTGAAGTTAAGATTTTAAATTGGTTATGTCAATTCTTATGGATTCTAATAGTTGTATCAATATTAAAAATTACAGGAATTATTGGTGGTAGTTTTGGAATATCCTCACCACTTGATAGTTATATTAGTTTTAAATTATTTGAGGATGGATTTAATGCGGCAACTATTTTGAATATATGTCTATTCATTCCATATGGATTTTTGCCAGTATTTATTTTTAAGAATATCCACAAGCATTGGTGGAATGGCGTTATACTTGGAGCAGTATTTTCGATTGGTATAGAATTTTTGCAAACATTTATTGGAAGGTTTGCACAGTTAGATGATGTGATTATGAATACTTGTGGGACTCTCGTTGGATTTTTGATAGGATGCTTGTTACTTCGTATAACCACAAGGAAAAAATAAATTTCAGTCTGTAGGGATGAAAATTTGAATTCGTAGGAGGTATCGAAAAATGAATAGGAAAACTTTATTCTGTTTTCTGACAGCTTTGATAATGATTTTTGTTCTTGCCGGCTGTAGTGGAAAGAATAGTGGTGGGAATATTGACAATGTTCAAATTCCTGATTGGAAACCATCGGAAATATATTCAGACAGTGATATTGAGGCGGCTTTCCAAACAGTAAAAGACTATTTCGGCAACGAATTTGACGGCTGCACACTGACAAAACTGTCCTATCCCGGAGATACATACGCCGATGAATTTGATGAATGGGCTGAACAATATGACGCGGATGAAGCAATCGTAATATTATCATCTTTCGATGTAGACTCATCAGGCGGGGATGGTTCGCTTAATCCGGATTCAACATATGATGATTGGAAATGGATTCTAATTAGGAATGACAGTGGGAATTGGGAACATGTTGACCACGGGTATTAAAGCGACAAATTCCAGTTGTGCGCCCAGCTAAGGGTGTGTAGTCAAGCCGGTGGAATT
>NZ_QUFO01000015.1:0-42866 GCF_003478915.1 Roseburia sp. AF25-13LB | reverse complement strand
TTTTTCTCAAAATCTTTCAAGGTTATTTCACTGTTCAGTTATCAAGGTTCTTTATTGTATCTCTCAGACACAACTCATTTAGTATAACATCCTATTTCTTATCTGTCAACAACTTTTTCCAAAAAAAATAATTTCTTTATTCTTGGAAAAAGCGGAGAAAGAGGGATTTGAACCCTCGCGCCGGTTGCCCGACCTACACCCTTAGCAGGGGCGCCTCTTCAGCCTCTTGAGTATTTCTCCATATCTGAACTTTCCAAATAAATATGATGTTGTCTGCGTACATGACGCATAGATAATAATACTAAAACTATTTCACTTTGTCAATCACAAATTCAAATTATTTTTCACTTATTTTTTTAGAGCATTTTAAAGCTGGATTTTCTTATATTTTTCTATTGCTGTTTCATAGAGGTTGTTGCCATCTCTGTCTATCACAACTATTACCGGGAAGTCTTTTACTTCCAGCTTGCGGATGGCTTCCGCTCCCAAATCTTCATAACAGACAATTTCTGATTTGGTAATACATTTAGAAAGAAGTGCGCCTGCCCCGCCGATTGCTGCAAAGTATACTGCTTTATTACGGATGATGGCATCTATGACTTCTTTGGAACGTTTTCCTTTTCCAATCATTGCCTTTTCACCCAAATCCAATAGGGTTGGTGCATACTTATCCATACGGGTTGCAGTGGTCGGACCTGCGGAACCGATTGGTCTTCCCTCTCTTGCCGGTGATGGTCCCATATAATAGATTGTGGAATCTACAATGTCTATCGGAAGTTCTTCTCCTCTTTCTAAGACTTCCATCATTCTCTTGTGGGCTGCATCTCTTGCTACATAAATCGTTCCTGTTATGTATACATAATCTCCTGCATGAAGCTCTGATGTCTTTTCTTCTGTTATCGGTGTTGTAATATATTTATCCATTCTATCACCTGTTCTTTCTATAATAAATAATGATATTTACCAGCTTTTATAATAAATCTATTATAATGCCTTTTCGTAGCACCACCAGTTTTCTCCATAAAGATCCGATTCACCACATTTTGTAAAATTCAATTTCTGATAGGAACGCATTGCCCGTTCATTTGTCTTACTTACCAGAAAATGCACACCTTTCATGCCACTTTTTTTTAATTCTTCCATGGTCTTTTGAATCATAATGCGTGCCAGTCCATGATTCTGTTCTGTCTCTCTTATGACAAGACGAGCCAGCTCCGCAGATGGTTCTAACTGCTTCGACCAGCAGGTTAATGCATTTACTTCCGTATCTTCATCAATTGAAATTGCTCCGGCTATTTTATGGGCATTATCTTCTATTATAAATAATGCCTGATTTGCAAAATCTTTTGCAATGGTCTCCCGGCTTGGATATGTTTCATCCCAGGTGCAGCCTTCTGTTCCCATTACACTCTGGTATAAAGACAGTATTTCTTCTGTATTTTCCGGATGTGCCATTTTAAAATGATATTCTTTTCCTTCTATTACAATTGTGTTCATTTTAAATCTCCCTTACCACATGTCTGTTTACATGACAGCAGATGTTCACTGCCACCGGAAGTCCTGCGATATGTGTCGGGTATGTATTGATGTTTACCTTTAAAGCTGTAGTTGTTCCACCTAATCCGCCCGGTCCGATGCCTAACTTATTAATTTTATCTAACATTTCTATTTCCAGATTTTTTACATAAGGTATTTCAGAATAGGAATCTACGCTTCTGGTTAATGCTTTTTTTGCAAGAATCGCACATTTTTCAAAGGTGCCTCCGATTCCAACGCCTACTACCATTGGCGGGCAGGCATTTGGACCTGCATCAGCTACTGCAGTCATGATGGCATTTTTAACACCTTCGATTCCTTCTGCAGGCTTCAACATGAAGACGCGGCTCATATTTTCACTGCCGAATCCCTTTGGTGCAACAGTCATTTTCACTTTATCGCCTGGCACAATGGAATAATGTATAACTGCCGGAGTATTATCTTTGGTATTTTCACGAATCAGTGGGTCTTTTACGACGGATTTCCGAAGATATCCTTCCACATATCCCTGACGCACTCCTTCATTAATGGCATCTTCTATAGCATCACCTTCAAAATGAACATCCTGTCCAACTTCAATAAATACCACTGCCATTCCGGTATCCTGACAAATCGGAATCTGCTCTTTATCTGCAATTTCAAGATTATCCTGTAACTGATTTAATATTTTCTGTCCTAGTTCAGATTCTTCCGTTGCAGCCGCATTTTTCATTGCTGCATCCATATCCCTGGATAAATAATAATTTGCTTCAATGCACATTTCTTTGATATTTTCTGTTATTTCACTTGTTTTTACTGTTCTTATCATTTCTGTCTCCTTTAATGCATCTGTACTTCCGGTAAAATCTCATCGATATCCATATAGTATTTTTTAAAATTATCCGGTCTTGTATAAATTTTTACCATATTATTTTTCATCATTCCCGCCGGATAAAAGAAAATGTTGCGGCTGTGAAATGTATGAATGCAACCATTTATATCCTGATATCTGGCATATATCACATAAGGGCATCTGCCATTTACGTTTACATTATAATTCATATCTATATTTGAAATTTCTGCCATAATGTAATAGCCGTTATCTACAATTTTCTTTAAGCTGCTTTTATTATTGTAATGCAATATCAAAAAAATGACACCAATCAGAAAAAAGAAAAGTCCGGTTCCGCCAAAGATGAGTCCTAACATTTTAAAGGCTTCCTCTTTACCGGACTGTGTCAGAAAAAGGATTCCCATTATTAAAAAGACAGAACCCAGCCCTGCAAATATCCATCCTATTATCATGATTGCGCTTATCCCTGTTTTTATTTTCGGTTTCATATTTTCCTACTTTCTTATATTGATTTTCTTTAATTTCTGCAAAATCTCGTTATGATGTTTTGATTTCATATCCGGGAATGCTTTCATCAGACGGCTGGATACTGCATTCTTTTTGGATAAAAGTTCATCATATTTATGACGCAGATTTTCGAGTTTTTCTATCTTTTCTGCATGCCCTTCTTTAAATTCTGCAGATTTTTCCAGTGCTTCTTCTACATTTTCATAAATATTTTCACCAATCTGGTTGGACAATACTTTAATTTTTGCTGCAATATCATCCATTACCTTTAACCTGCGGTTGAACTTCACAATAGTAGATACCGTTACTACTACGTCAATGGCAAATCCGGTCATTATAATTATAAGTAATACCACCCCCACAATATGCGGTATCAGATGAATGAATCCGTAAATAATCGGATGAATAATCAACATAATAAAGGTACATGCCAATCCCCAGAAAATTGAAAATTTCAGACATACATATCCCATTATATTAAAGGGTTTATCCGAGTAATCCCACCATTTATTATGAAATACTTTTTCCATTACGAATCCTGTTATAAATTCCAGAACTGATGTCAATAGGAAGGAACCTAAATATAATATCAGTAAATTTTTCTTTAATGGTGTCAGTAACACAACCACGATTAATACTCCACATCCGTAAATTGGACAGTATGGTCCGTTCAAAAATCCTCTGTTTACAAAGATTCCCCTATCCAATGCTGCATATGATACTTCGCTGCACCATCCAATAAATGCATAAATAATAAAAATCCATAGTACTTCATAAAATGTCTGTGGCATCTTTAATCCCCCATTATTTTTTGAAAGGGCGAAATCATGATACAGTGATTCCGCCCTCTTTTTTATAAAGTTTTTTATTCTTCTTCGCTATCCTGCTCTGCGCGGTTAATTAATTCACCAAGCTCCTTGGATATCAGCTCTTCCTCCGATGCTGATGCATCTTCATCTTCTTCTACAATAACACCTTCTGGCTGTTTCGGCTCCGGAATATCATTTTCCATAATGGATTTATCTTCTTTTACCTTAGCCATGCTGGCTACAGTTACTCCGTCATTTACATTAATCAGTTTTACTCCGGATGTTACTCTGCCCAAAAGTGCTGTTCCATTTACCGGAATCCGAATGATGATTCCTTCTGTGGTAATCAGCATTATTTCGTTATCCTGATTTACGGCTTTGACACCGATGATATTACCGGTCTTCTCGGTAATCTTGTAGCACTTCACGCCTTTACCGCCACGGTTCTGTGGTGAGAATTCAGACATCAGGGTGCATTTTCCAAGACCTTTTTCAGATACAATCATCAGTGCATCACCCTGGGTATTTAACTGCATTCCTACGACTTCATCGCTGTCTGCTAAATTCATACCGATAACACCCATGGATACACGACCAGTGCTTCTTACATCTGTTTCATGGAAACGGATACACTGGCCATATTTAGTTACTAAGATGATATCTTTATTGTTATCTGTCTTCTTTACTTCAATCAGTTCATCATCATCACGAAGGTTGATTGCTGCAAGTCCTGTCTTACGGACATTTGCATATTCGCAGATTAGTGTCTTCTTCACAATACCATTCTTGGTTGCCATAAAGAGGTATTCACCTTCTTTGTATTCCTTAATCGGAATAACTGCGGTGATTTTCTCACCCGGCTGAAGCTGAAGCAGATTAATAATCGCAGTTCCTCTGGCTGTTCTTCCTGCCTCCGGAATCTCGTATGCTTTCATACGATATACTTTTCCGCTGTTGGTAAAGAACATCAGATAATGATGGGAGGTTGTCATGAGAAGTTCTTCGATATAATCGTTCTCAATGGTCTCCATTCCCTTAATTCCTTTACCACCACGATGCTGGCTGCGGAAATTATCTACGCTCATGCGCTTGATATATCCTAATTTTGTCATGGTGATTACCGTATTGGTTACCGGAATCAGATCTTCCATGGAAATGTCATATTCGTCAAATCCGATAGATGTTCTTCTTTCGTCTCCATATTTATCTGCAATCAGAAGAATTTCTTCTCTGATGACACCAAGAAGTTTCTTCTCATCTGCAAGGATTGCTTTTAATTCTGCGATTCTTGCTACTAATTCCTTATATTCATTTTCAATCTTCTCACGTTCCAGACCGGTCAGTGCACGCAGACGCATATCTACAATAGCCTGTGCCTGTGCATCGCTGAGTCCGAAGCGGTTCATTAATTTTTCTTTTGCTTCCGGTGTTGTCTTGCTTCCACGGATAATGGAAATCACTTCATCAATATGATCTAATGCTATCAGTAAGCCTTCTAAAAGATGAGCTCTCTCTTCTGCCTTATTTAAATCATATTTCGTTCTTCTTGTTACTACTTCCTTCTGATGCATCAGATAGTAGTTTAACATATCAAGAAGATTTAAGACTTTCGGCTGATTGTTTACCAATGCCAGCATAATAACACCAAAGGTATCCTGTAACTGGGTATGCTTATATAAAAGGTTTAAGACTACGTTTGGATTTACATCACGACGCAGCTCAATACATATTCTCATACCCTGACGATCTGATTCATCACGTAAATCGGTGATTCCGTCAATTTTTTTATCTCTTACTAATTCTGCAATCTTTTCGATGAGGCGGGCTTTATTTACCATATATGGAAGTTCCGTTACAATAATACGGTTCTTTCCATTATTCATCGGCTCAATATTGGTAACTGCACGAACACGAATCTTTCCACGACCGGTACGGTATGCTTCGTTGATTCCGGTTGTACCAAGAATCATTCCACCGGTTGGAAAATCAGGTCCTTTTACAATATCTAATAACTCTTCAATATCGGTTCCACGATCCTGCTCTACTTCATTATCAATGATTTTTACTACTGCATTGATAACTTCTCTTAAGTTATGTGGCGGAATATTGGTTGCCATACCTACCGCAATACCGGTTGTACCATTTACTAAAAGATTTGGAAATCTTGATGGCAGTACAACAGGCTCTTTCTCGGTCTCATCAAAGTTTGGCATGAAATCAACGGTATCTTTATTAATATCAGCAAGCATTTCCATGGAAATCTTTGAAAGTCTTGCTTCCGTATATCGCATTGCCGCAGCCCCATCACCGTCTACAGAACCGAAGTTACCATGACCATCTACCAATGGATATCTGGTAGACCAGTCCTGTGCCATATTTACTAATGCTCCATAGATTGAACTGTCTCCGTGTGGGTGATATTTACCCATGGTATCTCCGACGATACGGGCACATTTTCTATGTGGCTTATCCGGACCGTTATTCAACTCTATCATGGAAAACAGTACACGTCTCTGTACCGGTTTCAGACCATCCCTTACATCCGGCAAAGCCCGGGCTGCAATTACACTCATGGCATAGTCTATATAAGATGTTTCCATCGTTTTCTTTAAGTCTACGTCATGTATCTGGTCAAATATCTTGTCATCCATCTATTTTTCCTCCTAGATATCCAGGTTCTGGACATACTTCGCATTTGCTTCAATAAAATCACGTCTTGGTTCTACTTTATCACCCATTAAGGTGTTGAATGTTACATCAATTTCAGATGCTTCTTCTTCATCCATTACAACACGGCGTAAAATTCTCTTCTCAGGATCCATGGTTGTCTCCCAGAGCTGCTCGGCATCCATTTCTCCTAATCCCTTGTATCGCTGAATCTTGTTATTGCCGTCTCTTCCAATCTCTTTTAAGATATTATTGAGCTGTTCATCGCTGTAGGCATACCAGACATTTTTATTTTTCTCAATCTTATAAAGTGGAGGCTGTGCCAGATATACATAGCCCTGTTTGATTAATTCCGGCATGAAACGATAAATGAAAGTAAGCATCAGGGTACTGATATGGGCACCATCCACATCGGCATCGGTCATGATAATAATCTTATGATATCTTAATTTACTGATATTAAAATCTTCATGAATACCGGTACCAAATGCAGTAATCATGGCTTTAATCTCAGCATTTCCGTAAATTTTATCAAGTCTTGCTTTCTCTACATTCAAAATCTTTCCACGAAGTGGAAGAATTGCCTGGGTTGCACGGCTTCTTGCAGTCTTTGCGGAACCGCCGGCGGAATCTCCCTCGACGATGAAAATTTCGCAGTTTTTCGGATCTTTATCAGAACAGTCTGCTAATTTTCCAGGAAGTGAGGTTCCTTCTAATGCAGTCTTTCTTCTGGTTAAATCTCTTGCTTTTCTCGCTGCCTCTCTTGCACGCTGTGCCAGAAGTGATTTTTCACAAATGGTCTTTGCAACCTGAGGATTCTGCTCTAAAAAGTATGTAAGCTGCTCACTTACTACGCTGTCTACGGCTCCTCTTGCTTCACTGTTACCAAGCTTCTGCTTGGTCTGTCCCTCAAACTGAGGCTCTTCAATCTTAATACTTACAATAGCAGTTAAACCTTCACGGATATCATCACCGTAAAGTGCCGGCTCAGAATCCTTTAAAATCTTATTTGCCCGCGCATATTCATTAAAAGTTTTGGTAAGCGCATTACGGAAACCTGCCAGATGTGTTCCACCCTCCGGCGTGATGATGTTATTGACAAAGCTGTACGTAGCTTCGTTATATGCATCGTTATGCTGCATAGCAACTTCAACAAGAACCCCGTTTTTCTCACCTTCACAATAAATAACCTCCGGATACAATGCTTCCTTGCTCTTATTTAAGTAAGTTACAAATTCCTTAATACCGCCTTCATAATGGAATACCCGTTCTTTTACAGGCTCTTCCCTGTCATCACGAAGTGTAATCCTAAGATTCTTTGTCAGGAATGCAGTCTCTCTTAAACGCTGCTTTAATGTATCAAAATCATATACGGTTTCTTCGAAAATGCTTCCGTCCGGAGAAAAGGTTACAGTAGTACCGGTTTTATTTATATCACATTTTCCGACTTCCTTCAGTGGATACATGGTATGTCCACGTTCATAACGTTGTTTATAAATCTTTCCATCGTGGAAAATCTGTACTTCCAGCCAGTTAGAAAGTGCATTTACAACGGATGCTCCTACACCATGTAATCCACCGGATACCTTATATCCTCCACCGCCGAATTTTCCGCCGGCATGCAATACAGTAAATACTACTTCTACCGCAGGAATACCTGCTTTGTGGTTAATTCCTACCGGAATTCCACGTCCGTCATCTTCTACGGTAATGGAATTGTCTTTATTAATCGTAACGATAATATGGGTACAATAACCTGCCAGTGCTTCGTCGACAGAGTTATCCACAATTTCATATACCAGATGGTGAAGTCCTCTCACAGAGGTACTTCCAATATACATTCCAGGTCTCTTTCTTACTGCTTCCAAACCTTCCAAAATCTGAATTTGGTCTGCTCCGTATTCCGTACTCATCTGTATTCCTCCTATTCACGGATTATTTTACATTTCATTTTTTTCACTTACTGTTCCGCTTATGACTTCAAATATTTTATCAATCTGGAAGCGGTTTCTTACAAATTCATCCAGACCGGTACAGGTAATGACCGTCTGAATATCATGTATACTGTTAAGCAGATAATTCTGCCTGTTACTGTCCAGTTCGGAAAGTACATCATCTAAAAGAAGTACCGGTGTATCATGAATACATCTTTTCACCAGCTCTATCTCTGATAATTTCAGTGATAAAGCAGAAGTTCTCTGCTGTCCCTGGGAACCGAATTTACGGATATCGATATCTCCGATAAAAAAGGAAATATCATCTCTGTGGGGTCCCACGGAGGTACTGCAGTATTTTCTGTCCTTTTCCTTAGCCCGGTTTAATTCATCTTCAAAAAAAGCTTCTTCGATATCCGGCTCATACGTCAGCGTCAGCTGCTCCCTGCCACCGGAAATGCTTTCATGGATGCCCCGGACAATTTCATTTAATTCTTCTACAAATCTCCGGCGCCGGCTGATAATCCGCCTGCCGTAAGAAATGAGCTGCATATCCCACACGGATAACGTATTTTCCAAATCCGGATGAAATACCATATCTTTTAACAGCTTATTGCGCTGATTTAAAACTTTATTATACTTGGTTAAATCAGAAAGATAAATTTTATCCAGCTGGCAGATTTCCGAATCTAAAAATCTTCTGCGCTCGGAAGGACCATTTTTGATAATATTTAAATCCTCCGGTGAGAAAAATACCATATTCAGCACACCGAAAAGCTCACTTGCCTTGCGGATTGGCACACCATTAATGGCAATTCCCTTGGAACGGTTCTTCTTCAGATGCATATCAATCTGATAACTCATCTGATTTTTTTCTACCATAGTACGGATATGTGCCTCATTTTCACCAAAACGAATCATTTCTTTATCGCGGTTTCCCTTATGGGATTTCGTTGTTCCGCTGACATAAATGGATTCTAATATATTGGTCTTTCCCTGGGCATTGTCCCCATATAAAATATTGGTTCCACCGTCAAGATTCAGATTTAACTCTTCATAATTACGGAAATTCTTAAGTTCAATGGACTTTATTATCATTTTACAATCTTTATGGTTTCGCCCAAAGCTTCCACTACATCTCCATCATATAATTTCTTGCCACGCTGTACTTCAACTTCTCCATTTACCTTAACTTTTTCATCTAATATTACAAGCTTGGCAGTGACTCCGGAGTCTACGACTCCGGCAGCTTTTAACGCCTGTCCCAGCTTAATATATTCATCCCGCAGCTTAATTTCCTGCATGATTGCCTCTCTTCCTGCCTCTGCAAATCCTAGTTTGCAGCTGCATTAAAGTTTACCGGAAGAATCAGATAGATAAAGGTCTCATTTTCATCCCGGATAAAACATGGTGCCTTTGGATTTACCATATAAAGGGTTACTTCTTCTTCATCAATGACACGAAGGGCATCGATAAAGAATTTCGGATTGAATCCAATTAAAATATCTTTTCCATCTTTGGTAATATCAATTTCTTCATTCATGGAACCAATGAAAGAATTGATTTTTAATTCCATCTTATCATCTGTTATATTCATGATAATCGGCTTCTTATCTCCCTCTTTTACTAAAAGGGTAGCACGGTCGATACAGTCTAATAATTCACGTTTGTTAATCTTAACCTTTGTCTCATAATCAGAAGAAAGCATCTGTTCAATCTTAAAATACTCGCCTTCAATCAGACGGGAAACAACGGTGGTATTGCCAAATTCAAATACAATATGGTTGTCTGATAAATACATGCTGACATCTTCGTCAGCATTTCCCGGGAGAATCTTGCTGATTTCCTGTAAAGTCTTTCCAGGAACAACCACTTTCTTATGCTCATAATTATTTTTCAGTTCTATATTACGGATTGAAATACGGTGGCCATCCAGTGATACAACCTTTAAGCTGTTCTCATTGATTTCAAATAATTCTCCTGTCATCAGCTTATTATTATCATTATCTGCAATAGAAAAGATTGTCTGGCGGATTACTTCTTTTAAAGTAAACTGTGAAATGCTGATTTCTTCATTTCTTTCAATATATGGAATATAAGAAAAATCTTCACCGGATTTTCCAATGATATTGAATTTTGCTTTTTCACAGGTAATGGTTGTCTTAAAGGAAGAGTCTGTTTCGATTACAACTTCATTGTCAGGAAGCTTTCTTACGATATCAGAAAAAACTTTTGCATCTAATGCGATAATTCCTCTTTCTTCAATCTCTCCTTCTATTTTTGTTTCGATTCCAAGTTCCATATCATTGGCAGTTAATTTAATCTCACCGGCAGAAGCATCTATTAAGATACATTCTAAGATAGCCATGGTCGTTCTGGTTGGTACGGCTTTGGAAACAATGTTTACACCATAAAGTAAATTTGATTTTGAACAGATGATTTTCATGTTGTTCATAACTCCTTTCGACATATATAAATATAATATTTAAAAAGAAATTAAACGTCTTATTCTTAGGGGATGTTAATAAGTGAATAACCTCTGCAACCCTTAATTCATAAGCATTTAAAAGAATTTTGTTACTGTATAACCTGTTTAAATGACTGAGGATTGTGTCTTAATAAAAAGTGAATAAATTTTTATGTAAAGTTAACATAATTAGTTATCCAAAGCCATTCCACAGCTAGTTCACAAATTATAAACAGAACCCTGTGCATAAATTAATTTGGGTTAATTTTTTTCTTAATGGTATTTAAGAGATTTACGGTTGCTTCATTAGTCTGTAATTCAGCTTCTACCTTATTAATACCATGAATTACGGTAGAATGATCTCTTCCTCCTAAGAGTTCTCCAATATTTTCTAAGGAAACCCCAGTCATATTTTTGCAAAGATACATGGCAATCTGTCTCGGCTTTGCAATATCGTTGCTGCGGCTTTTAGAAATCATCTGCTCTTTTGTAATATGGAAATGTTCGCATACCACATCAATAATAAGCTGTGGAGTAATCTCCCTCGGCTTGTCCGGAGAAATAATATTCTGAAGCTCTTTCATGGCTACTTCCATGGTAATCTCAGTCTGTTCAAGATTGGAGTAGGCAAGCAGTTTATTTAAAGCACCTTCCAGTTCCCTGATATTAGACTTAATATTAGTAGCAATGTATTTTAAAATTTCATCATCTAAATGGAAATTATCCATTTCTTCTTTTCTTCGCAGAATTGCCATTCTGGTTTCATAATCCGGAGAACCGATGTCAGCAGTCAGACCGCATTCAAAACGGGAGCGGATACGTTCTTCTAATGTTTCCATATCCTTTGGCGGCTTATCAGAAGAAATAACAATCTGTTTCTTAGCAAGATAAAGCTCATTAAAGGTATGGAAAAATTCTTCCTGTGTACTTTCTTTTCCTATAATAAACTGGATATCGTCGATTAAAAGTACATCGATATTACGATATTTCTCACGGAATTTTGTCATAGCTGTATTATTGCCATTTCGGATGGCTTCAATCAGTTCATTGGTAAAAGTTTCCGAAGAAACGTATAAAATCTTCACATCTGGATTATTGGACTGGATAAAATGTGCGATGGAATGCATCAAATGCGTTTTACCAAGTCCTACGCCTCCATATAAAAAGAGTGGGTTATAGACTTCTCCCGGAGATTCTGCAACAGCCAGTGAAGCTGCATGAGCCAGTTTGTTATTATTTCCAACAACAAAAGTATCGAAGGTATAGTTTGGATTCAAACTGGATTTGTCAATACTTTCTGTATTTACGAAAGCCATCGGTTTCGGTGTACGCATGGATTTTGCCTGCTCCGGCAGTACAAATTCGATTTCGTAATCCTTTCCAATAATTTCAGCGACTGCTACTTTAATAGGAAGAGTGTATTTCTTGGTAATGTAGTTAAGCCCCATCTGTTCGTCCGGTACCAGTATGTATAAAGTATTGTCTTTGACATCAAATACCTTAAGTGGTTCCAACCAGGTTTTAAAAGAAATGTCAGTAAGTTCATGCTCTTCCTTGACAGTTCTTAAAATTTCTTCCCATTTTTCAATGATCTGTTCCATAAAAATCTCCATGTTTCTATTATTTAAGCTTTTTAAAGCTTCTCATATTTATAGCATTATATAGAATCCTGCTCTTTTAATAATAAACTAAATGGGGCAAATTATCAATGAGAACTTTTAAAGGTATAGGTGATAAGCCTAATGTTAATAAAGTGGATAAAAAAGCCTTTATTTTAGCGGAAAAAGCTATTCAAAATTAAGGCAAGGTCATTTTAACAACAAGTTATCCTTAAATTATCTACAGGTTATGAACAGGTTATGAACAATTGTGGATAACCTGTTCATAAAATTTTGATATATAAATTTGATGGTATGGAAGGAAGAAAATGGATACTAGATATAGATTAAAAATAGTTTCTTCCTTATATATATAGTAGTGTAAAAATTAATTACCGAAAAATGCAGGTTTTACTTGACTTGACAGGTTTTTTTGTTATAATTGTACTGATGTTTTCTAGCATAGAGGAGGTGGATTATTATGCATAAAGGTAAGATGACATTTCAGCCAAAAAACAGACAGAGAAATAAAGTTCATGGTTTTCGTAAAAGAATGAGTACAGCAGGCGGAAGAAAAGTATTGGCTGCAAGAAGATTAAAAGGAAGAAAGAAATTATCAGCATAGGCCACAACTTTTGTGGTCTTTTTCTTCTTATTACAAGACTTTTTTAAGGATTGAAAAATGGACTCATTGAAGAAAAACAAAGATTTCCAGAATGTATATCGCAATGGTAAGTCTTATGCGGACAAGTATCTGGTGATGTATGTTCTGGAAAATGGTTTGGAATCGAATCGAATTGGAATCTCCGTCAGTAAAAAAGTAGGAAATAGTGTAGTAAGACATCATCTGACGAGATTATTAAGAGAAAGTTATAGACTGCACGAAGAGATGTTTCATAGTGGTTGGGACATTGTAGTCATCGTAAGGGTGTCAGCAAAAAATGAAGGTTATCACAAGTTAAAGAGTTCATTGCTGCATCTTTCGAATCTTCATGGAATTATTTAAAGATAATATCGAAAAGAAGATGGAATGATTTTGAAAAAAATTTTAATTGCAATCATTAAATTTTATAGAAAATATCTTTCACCAATGAAAACAACAAAGTGCCCTTATTGCCCGACCTGTTCTACTTATGGTCTGATTGCCGTGGAAAAGTATGGTGCAGTAAAGGGGGGAGCACTGGCTCTCTGGAGGATATTAAGATGTAATCCTTTTTCAAAAGGCGGATATGACCCGGTTCCATGATTAGGAGGTACGTTAAGTGTCAGAAATCATTTTAACTCAGTACAATGGTAAGATTCTCGGACCGATTGCGAAGGTCTTAGGATGGATTATGAATGGAATCTATTATGTGCTGAACAGTTTGTTTGGAATAGAAAATATAGGACTTTGCATTATTATCTTAACTTTGATTATTTATGCATGTCTTTTTCCATTAACCTATAAACAGCAGAAGTTCTCAAAGCTTTCACAGAAGATGAATCCGGAGCTTCAGGCTATCCAGAAGAAATATAATGGCAAAAGAGACCAGGTTTCCATGCAGAAGATGCAGGAAGAGACACAGATGGTTTACCAGAAATATGGTGTTTCACCGACCGGAAGCTGTATCCAGATGTTAATCCAGATGCCGATTCTGTTTGCTTTATATCGTGTATTCTTAAATGTACCGGCATATGTACCAGCTGTAAAAGAGAAGTTTTCTGCTCTTGTTACAGAGATTATGTCTATTGACGGCTTTGCGGATAAGATGACAAGCTTTGTTGATAAAATTAAAATTGCAGGTTTATCTGTTGATTTTACTGCTACGGATACAAATGTTCTTCATAATTATATTGTTGATGTTTTATATAAGATGAATACTTCCGGATGGAGTGAGTTAACAAAAGTATTTGGTAATCTTACCAATCTGGATGCAACTGAGAAATCCTTAGAGAAGTTAAACTATTTCCTTGGTCTTAACATTTCAAACAGCCCATGGAATATTATGACAACAGGCTTTAAGTCAGGAGCTTATTTACTTGCAATCGGTGCATTACTGATTCCGGTTATTTCTTTCCTGACACAGAGATTAAATATTAAATTAATGCCTACCGCTTCTACCGGTGAAAATGATGCAATGGCACAGCAGATGAAAACCATGAATCTTATGATGCCATTATTCTCATTTGTAATGTGTTTCACTGTACCGGTTGGTCTTGGTATTTACTGGATTGCAAGTGCTCTTGTTCGTAGTATCCAGCAGTGGGGTATCAACAAACGTCTTGATAAGATGGACTGGGATGCTATTATGAAAGCTAATCAGGAAAAAGCAAAAGCAAAGCGTGAAAAGAAAATGGGTCTGATTGAAAATCAGATTGCTAATGCAGCAAAGATGAGTACAAAAGCAAATGTTATTGAATCAGGTACTATGACAAAAGAAGAAAAGGAAGAAGCTTTAGAGCATGCAGCAGAGGTAAGAAGTAATGCAAAAGCAGGAAGTCTTGCTTCTAAAGCTAACAGAGTACGTGAATTCAATGAAAGAAACAATAAATAGAGGGGGTAATATACAATGGAATTTATTGAAGTTTCAGCAAAAACAGTGGATGATGCAATTACAGAGGCTTCGATTAAGCTTGGAACTACCAGTGACAAGATTGAGGTAGAAGTTATTGAGAAGGGTTCTACCGGATTTCTTGGTATCAAGAGTAAACCTGCAATCATCAAGGCACGGAAGAAGAATGATACGGTAGATAATATCCGTGAGTTTTTGGAAAATGTATTTTCTGCTATGAATATGGAAGTTACCATTGATATTAAGAAAGCAGAAGATGATAAGGTCTATGAAGTAGAATTAAGCGGTAAAGAAATGGGACTGCTGATTGGCAAGAGAGGACAGACTTTAGATTCTCTTCAGTATCTTACAAATCTTGCTGTTAATAAACATTCGGATGGATATATCAAAGTTAAGCTTGATACCGAAGATTACCGCCAGAGAAGAAAAGATACTCTGGAAAATCTTGCAAAGAATATTGCATATAAGGTTAAGAGAACAAAACGTCCAGTATCTTTAGAGCCAATGAATCCATTTGAAAGAAGAGTGATTCATTCTGCATTGCAGGGTGACAGATATGTAGAAACCCACAGCGAGGGAGAAGAACCTTTCCGTCATGTAGTTGTTACATTAAAAAAATAATTTAAAAATTTTATAAGAAAATGATTTCATAAGAGTTATAAAATGATATAATTATACCGTTTTATAACTCTTATATATTACACAGATAATATAAGAATTCTTATATTAAGGAGATTTCTATGAAAACAGAGACTATTGCAGCAATTGCTTCCGCCATGACGAATTCAGGAATTGGAATCATCCGTATTAGTGGAGAAGATGCTTTTGATGTAATTGATAAGATATACCGGCCAAAAAAAGGAAACAAGCTTTTATCACAGTGCAAGAGTCATACGATTCATTATGGCCATATTTATGATGAAGATGAAATAATAGATGAAGTAATGGTTCTTCTGATGCGGGCACCGAACAGTTATACCAGAGAAGATACGGTAGAAATTGACTGCCATGGTGGAACTCTTGTGATGCGGCGTATTTTAGAAGTAGTACTGAAAAATGGAGCAAGACCTGCAGAACCGGGAGAGTTTACCAAGCGTGCATTTTTGAATGGGCGTATTGATTTAAGTCAGGCAGAATCTGTCATGGATGTCATTTCTTCAAAGAATGATTTTGCATTGAAAAGTTCCATGCAGCAGTTAAACGGAGCTCTTACAGGAAAAATCAAAGAAATTCGTGGTAAAATCATACATGAGATTGCATTTATTGAGTCTGCTTTAGATGATCCGGAGCATATCAGTATTGATGGATATGGAGAGAATCTTCTTATTATAATAGATGAACTGATGCATAAGATGAATCAGATGATTGTATCTTCGGAAAATGGCAGTCTTTTAAAAGAAGGCATTAATACGGTGATTGTCGGAAAGCCAAATGCCGGAAAATCTTCTTTATTAAATGTGCTGGTGGGAAGAGAGAGGGCAATTGTAACGGATATTGCCGGAACTACCAGAGATGTATTGGAAGAGCAGATTAATTTAAATGGCATAACACTTAATATTATGGATACGGCAGGAATCAGAAGTACTGAGGATGTGGTAGAGAAGATTGGTGTGGATAAAGCACTGTCCCTTGTGGATAAAGCTGATTTTATTATCTATGTAGTGGATACTTCTACTGCATTGGATGAAAATGACGAAAAGATTATAGATGCCATCCGGGAAAAGAAGGCCATTATTTTATTAAATAAATCTGATTTAACCCAGGTAACCGGAGAAGAAGAACTGAAAGAAAAATTATCCGGTGCAGATCATAAGATGATAGCTATTTCTGCAAAAGAAAATATTGGAATTGATGTATTAGAAGAGACCATTACGGAAATGTTTTTCCATGGAACGATTTCATTTAACGATGAAGTTTATATTACTAACATTAGACATAAAAACGCATTGATTCAGGCAGTAGAGAGCTTAAAGTTAGTAAAACAGAGTGTAGAAAATGGAATGCCGGAAGATTTTTATTCTATTGACCTTATGAATGCTTATGAAGAACTGGGTACTATTATCGGAGAAGCAGTAGAAGATGATCTGGTTAATGAGATTTTCAGTAAATTCTGTATGGGTAAATAATTATATTTAGATAGAAAGAAGGATAATGAAATGTCGGTAATCGAAGAGACATATGATGTGTGTGTGGTTGGAGCAGGCCATGCAGGTTGTGAAGCAGCACTTGCCTGTGCCAGAATGGGACTTGAAACCATTATATTTACAGTAAGTGTAGACAGTATTGCGATGATGCCTTGTAATCCTAACATTGGTGGAAGCTCCAAGGGACATCTGGTTCGTGAAATTGATGCTCTGGGTGGACAAATGGGAATTAATATTGATAAAACATTTATCCAGTCAAAGATGTTAAATAAATCAAAAGGTCCTGCAGTACATTCTCTTCGTGCCCAGGCAGATAAGGCAGCTTATAGCATGGAAATGCGGAAAACGCTGCAGTCTACCGAACATCTTACTATAAGACAGGCAGAAGTATCTGAAATTATCACGGAAGATAATAAGATTGCCGGTGTTAAGACATTTTCCGGAGCAATTTATCACAGTAAGGCTGTTGTATTGTGTACCGGAACTTATCTTCGGGCAAGATGTCTTTATGGAGATGTGATTAATTATACAGGACCGAATGGGTTACAGCCTGCTAATCATCTTACAGATTCTTTAAAAGCCCATGGAGTAGAAATGTTCCGCTTTAAGACAGGAACTCCGGCAAGAATGGATAAGAATAGTATTGATTTCAGTAAAATGACCGAGCAGACCGGCGATGAGAGAGTAGTACCATTTTCCTTTACTACAGACCCGGAAAGTGTTCAGATAGAGCAGGCATCCTGCTGGCTTACCTATACAAATCCGAAAACTCATGAGATTATTCGTGCAAATCTCGACCGTTCACCAATTTATGCTGGTGTTATTGAAGGAACGGGTCCTAGATATTGCCCCTCCATTGAGGATAAAGTGGTAAAATTCGCCGATAAGGAAAGACATCAGGTATTTTTGGAGCCGGAAGGCTTAAATACCAATGAAATGTATGTCGGTGGAATGAGCAGTTCCCTGCCAGAGGATGTTCAATATGAAATGTATCATACGGTTCCGGGACTGGAGCATGCGAAGATTGTAAGAAATGCATATGCTATTGAGTACGACTGTATCAATCCAAACCAGTTGTTACCTACGCTGGAGTTTAAGAATATCAAGGGATTGTTCAGCGGCGGCCAGTTTAACGGAAGTTCCGGTTATGAAGAAGCTGCAGCCCAGGGTATTGTTGCTGGAATCAATGCAGCTTTATATGTAAAAGAGAAGGAACAGCTTGTATTGCATCGTTCCGAGTCCTATATCGGAGTGTTAATTGATGATCTGGTTACAAAGGAGAATCATGAGCCATATCGGATGATGACATCCCGTGCCGAATATCGTCTGTTACTGCGCCAGGATAATGCAGACCTTCGTCTTAGTAAATATGGTTATCAGGTCGGACTCATTTCTCAGGAAAGATATGACTGGGTAGTAAAAAAAGAAAAATTAATTCAAGATGAAATAAACCGGGTAGAGTCAGTAACTATCGGTGCTAAAGAAAATGTGCAGAAACTATTGGAGGAATATGGAAGTACTCCTTTGAATACCGGAACCCGTCTTACCGAACTGATTCGCAGACCGGAACTGGATTATGAAAAACTTGCTCCAATTGATGAAGACAGACCGGAGCTTCCGGAAGAAGTACAGGAACAGGTTAATATTAATATTAAGTATGATGGATATATCAAACGTCAGATTAAACAGGTGGAGCATTTTAAAAAATTAGAAAATAAGAAAATTCCGGATGATTTTGATTATGATGCAGTAGACAGCCTTCGTATCGAAGCAAGACAGAAGTTAAAGCTTTATCGTCCGGTTTCTATTGGACAGGCTTCAAGAATTTCTGGTGTATCACCTGCAGATATTACGATGTTGTTAGTCTATATGGAACAGATAAAAAAATAGGAAGAATAATGAGAAGAACGAGGATATTTTATGGCATATGATTTTACAAAAATGAGAAATATTCTATCAGATTGGAATTTAGAACTTACTGCAGAGAAAGAGCAGCAGTTCCTGACTTTTTATGAAATGCTGGTAGAAAAGAATAAAGTAATGAATCTTACTGCAATCACAGAATTTGAGGATGTTGTGGAGAAACATTTTTTAGACAGTATTTCTCTTTGCCAGGTGATGGACTTAAAGAAGCCGCTTACTTTGTTGGATTTGGGAACCGGAGCCGGTTTTCCTGGAATCCCACTTAAGATTATGTTTCCGGAGCTTAAGATTACTCTGGCGGATTCCTTGAATAAAAGGTTATTATTCTTAAATGAAGTTATGGAAGCACTTAATCTGAAGGATATTGAAACGGTTCATGGAAGAGCAGAGGAGCTTTCTAAAAGAAAAGATTATCGGGAATCCTTTGATTTATGTGTTTCCAGAGCAGTTGCAAATTTATCCACGTTAAGTGAATATTGCCTACCATTTATCCACACAAGCGGCAAATTTATCTCTTATAAGTCTGGAGAGGTGGAAGATGAGCTGAAGGATGCAAAGAAGGCAGTTTTCGTGCTGGGCGGCGAGATAGAGGATGTAATTCACTTTACACTGCCGGATAGTGACATTAAACGTTCTTTTGTGGTAATTCATAAGGTTCATGCGACACCAAAAGCATATCCACGTAAGGCTGGAACTCCATCAAAAAGCCCTTTAAAGTAAAAATTAAAATTAGATTAAACTACGGGAAACATGATTGTTTTCTTCTTTTCTATTACAATTTTTCTCGATATTTGAGTAAATAAAAAGGATAACAAATTTTCGTTTGTTATCCTTTAAAGATTTATACGTTGTTTTCAATGACTGGTTTTATTATTGTAAGAACATTAAAACAATATCTTTAAATTTATCCGGCGTTTCAAGCTGGGGAAGATATCTGGAATTGGAAATGTAGGTTGCTTCAATATTCTTATTTAAGTGAAGATATTTTTCTGTAATAGCTACGGCATTATTTCTTTCTCTACTGGAAATGATGTAGAGATTGTCTGCTTTTTTCACAGCATTGGTGATATCAATATTGACATAATTTCCTTTGGTGCTGGCAAGCAGATATTTTCCGGCACTGTTTCCTTTGTGTGCAGATTCAAAGTAAGTATCTTCTAATTTGGATGAAAGGAATGTTTTCTTGAAGATATACTTACTTTCAATGTAATTGCGGATTCTCTTGTGATGCATAATCAGGTTATAGATAAAGGTACCAAGAATTGGAATCTCTAAAATAGTTTTGGCAGCCTTTGTTTCTTTTGTAGGCATCTCCCTGATGATATTGATGTCAGATGGATTAACCAGAATAATTTTTTTAAAGTTATGCGGCTCCATTGCCTGTGCCATAATGACGAAAGAAGAAGAAATACCAGTTACGACTATATTTGCCGCTTCTTTTACAATGTCGTGGATAAAATTATTAATTAACTGTACGTATAGGAAGTTGGTATAGGTAATACCTGGTTTCTCAGAACGGCCGCAGCCAAGCAGGTCGATAGTGTAGACGGTATGTTTCTTTTCCATGCGGTGTACAATCTTACTCCATTCTTTGGCGGAAGAAGCAGGATTCAGTTCATGAATCAGAACAACCGGAGTTCCTTTACCGGAAACAGTATAGAAGACGTCACCGTTTTTCCAGTGATACATATTTCCTTCTTCGGTAGTTAAAAGATTTTTTTGTCCTGCAGTATAATCTACAATTCTATTTATAATATACATGCCGGCAACAGCAGTAGTAGTGATGCCGATTACTTTTTTCAGGTTTCTGTTCATTGTAATTCCTCCCTAAAGTTTATGATACTTTTATTATAAACAAAAACATGCTGCTTTACAATTAAAATCATAGAATAAGACTTTTCAGATTGAAAAAAATGGTTTACAATTATTATGTATACCATATAAGAACATATGTTCTAGGAGGGGCTATGATTAGAGAATATCTGGAGAAAATTCAGAAGGAACTGATAGATCAAAAGAGAGAGACAGAAAAGAAAATTATTTCTTTAGAAAATACAGAAAAAGAAAATATAAAATTTATTGAACTTCTGGATGAAATAAATGATCCAAATTATGAAGCGTTTACTCCAAGAACAGTGAATGCCCGTAATAAGGAAAAAATTAATGAGCTGAAAGTACAGCAGAAAAATATTATCAAAGAAAAGTCTGAATTACAGAACAAGTTATATGATGTACAACGTCGTTTGGAAGAGTGTCAATCTATTATTCAATGTGAGAGGGAAAAGGAGACAATTGCCCAGCAATATCAGGAAGAAGATAATGCAGAATATAAGATTCAGTTATTAGAAGCACAGGAAATGGAGCGACAGCGCATTGCAAGAGATTTACATGATTCTACAGTACAGGATCTTACCAGTATGCTTCATAAGATAGAACTTTCTATGCGTGTAATGGATATGGATTCGCAGCGTTGTAAAATGGAATTATCAAATGTACTTGATAATATTCGCAATGTGATAAGCAATACAAGAAAAATGATATATAACCTCAGACCAATGTCAGTAGATGATATAGGAATAGATGTAACACTGAAACATGCTATTGCAAAAATAGAGCAGGAGTGGAACCGGAAGATAGAATATATTATAATAGGAAAACCGTTTCACGTGAAACCTGTTGTTGCATTGTCTTTATTAAGAATTATGCAGGAGGCATGCACGAATGCTTTGAAGTATGCTGATGCAAAAGAAATATGTGTTGTATTAGAATATACTGAAAATGATATTTCACTTGTAATTGAAGATGATGGTATTGGATTTAATACAAAAAAGAAAGTTGCAAAAACAAAAAATTCCGGTTTTGGTTTATCTATTATGAAAGAAAGAGTTCATCTTTTATCAGGTGAGATTCAAATAAAAAGTGAAGAAGGAGAGGGTACTACAATAAGTATTCGTGTACCAAACTTTGTCGAGGAGGAAGAAAATGAGCAAAGTGAAAGATAAAATAGAAATAATCATAGCAGATGATCATATGATGATTCGGGAAGGTTTGAAACAATTACTGGAACTGGATGGTACGATGAAAGTAATTGCAGAGGCAAATGATGGTGAAGAATGTCTGAATTTATTAAATAAGAAGATTCATCCAGATATACTTTTATTAGATATAAATATGCCTAAGAAAAATGGTATTGAAGTATTAGAATATATTAAACAGAATAAAATTCCAGTAAAGGTATTGATATTAACAGTTCACAATGAAGTCGAATATTTATTGAAAGCTGTTGATATCGGCATTGATGGATATTTATTAAAGGATTCCAGTTATGATGAATTAAAAGAAGCAATTGATGTTGTTATTTCCGGAAATACTTATATTCAACCAAGTCTTCTTCCTGCATTAAATGAAAGTATGGAAGATTATGCTTTAGATAAAGAAAAAATAGAATGGCTGACTAAGAGAGAACTAGATGTACTTCAATTGATTTCAAAAGGATGTAGCAATAAGAAAATATCTGATGAGTTGGCAATCAGTGAACGAACAGTAAAAAATCATATTTCCCATATATTTAGAAAAATAGATGTGGAAGATAGAACACAGGCTGCAGTATTTGCTATTCGAAATAAGATAAGTTAGAATAAATAGTAAATAATATACAACAAAATAGAGGTATTTTAATAAAATGTTTCACGTGAAACATTAGTAAAAGAACGTCCGTGAAACATAAAATAGATACAAGATTTAGTATGAATAAAAAAATAAGTCTACTATATTATGAAAGAAAATGTTTCATGTTTCACGTGAAACATTTTCTTTTTACTTTACAGAAAATTGTTTTCTGTAAAGTAAAAAACGCTCCGCGAGGATGCACACTGCGGCATATAAGGTAGATATTGCAAGCGACCGCCGCAGGCACGAGAATGTGCCAAAAACAAATTTTTTGTTCAAATTTACATAAGAAACTCGAAAAGTGTGTTTCTCATAGTTTATATAAGCAGCAATAAAAAACACATATTTATATAAATATTAAGGAAACATTGTATGATATAAGAATGCAATAAACAAAAGTAAAAACAGAGAAAATAATAGAAAAAAATTACTTTCATTTCTACATGGATTTACTGGAAATGAAAGTGTTATAGTGTTATAATAAAACAAGTTCGGTACAGAGAAATAATAGAAAATTGAAATTTATGTTTCATTGATGAAACAGACAGAAAGGAAAATAGTATGGGAAGAATAATAGCAATAGCAAATCAGAAAGGCGGAGTTGGTAAAACCACAACGTCTATTAATTTGTCATCATGTCTGGCAGAAGCCGGAAAGAAAATATTGGCAATAGATTTGGATCCGCAGGGAAATACCACCAGTGGATTGGGAGTTGATAAAGATGATTTAGAAAATACTGTTTACGAATTAATGCTGGATGAATGTACAATTCGTGAAAGTATTCATAAAACAGAGATTGAAAATCTGACTTTAATTCCATCTAATGTAAACTTGTCCGGAGCAGAGATTGAACTTTTGGGAATCAATGATAAAGAGTATATTTTAAAAAATGCAGTAGATTATATCCGGGACGATTATGATTTTATTATTATTGATTGTCCGCCATCTTTGAATATGCTGACAGTAAATGCTATGACAACAGCAGATACCGTATTGGTTCCAATTCAGTGTGAGTATTATGCATTGGAAGGAATCAGCCAGTTGATTCACACCATTGACCTGGTACAGGAAAGACTGAATCCAGATTTGAAGATGGAGGGAGTTGTATTTACTATGTATGATTCCAGAACAAATCTTTCTAATGAAGTAGTAGATAATGTAAAAAATAATTTACATACAACAATTTATAAAACAATCATTCCAAGAAATGTAAGATTAGCAGAAGCACCAAGTCACGGCCTTCCAATTAATCTATACGACAGCAGGTCAGCGGGAGCAGAAAGCTACAGACTTCTTGCAAAAGAAGTAATCGACAGGGAGGATATCTAAATGGCAACAAGAAAAGGTGGATTGGGAAAAGGTTTGGATTCATTGATTGCAGATAAAGTTGGAACATCCAATGAGAAGACAGATGCAAAAAATGAAGTTATGGTAAATATCAATAAAGTAGAACCAAATAAAGAACAGCCGAGAAAGAATTTTGATGAAGATGCATTATTAGAATTATCAGAGTCTATCAAACAGTTTGGTGTCTTGCAGCCACTTCTGGTAGTAGACCGGAAAGACTACTACGAAATCATTGCCGGTGAGCGAAGATGGAGAGCAGCAAAGATGGCAGGATTAAAGAAAGTTCCTGTAATCATCAAAGATTTAACGGAACAGGAAATCGTAGAGATTTCACTGATTGAAAATATTCAGCGGGAAAATTTAAATCCAATTGAAGAAGCAATTGCATATAAACGTCTTTTAAATGAATTCAATCTGAAACAGGATGAAGTAGCCGAGAGAGTATCAAAGAGCAGAACTGCAGTTACCAATTCCATGCGTCTTTTGAAACTTTGTGATAAAGTGCAGCAGATGGTAATTGATGATATGATTTCTACCGGGCATGCGAGAGCTTTACTTGGAATCACTGATGAAGAAAAACAATATACACTCGCACAGAAAATCTTCGATGAGAAAATCAGTGTAAGAGATACTGAAAAGCTGGTAAAAAAAATGCAGAAACAGAAGAATGCACCTGTAAAAGAGGTGAATCCGGAAAAGAAAAAACTGGATGCTGTTTACCAGGAAGCAGAAGAAAAAATGAAAACTATACTTGGAACAAAGGTTATCATTAATCAGAAGGATTCTATGAAGGGAAAAATTGAAATCGAATATTATTCCCCGGATGAATTAACAAGAATATATGAATTAATCGAAAGTATTAAAAAATAGAACATTTGTTTGCAATTAAGAGAAGAGGATAACAACATGATTTTTTCAGAATATTTAGGAATTGATTCCGATTATGTAATAGTAGGACTGGCAGCACTGGTATTGATACTTTTTATAGTTACCATTGTAAATATCGTCCAGATGAGTAAGTTAAAAAAGAAATATAAAAAGTTCATGTCTGGAAAAGATGCCAGGACGCTGGAAGATGTATTGAAAGAGCGTTTAGATGAAATAGATGATCTGGTTGCATCTAACAAGGCAAATAAGAAAAATATCGAAGATATATTTGCTACTTTACGTTTTACATTCCAGAAGCTTGGACTTGTAAAATATGATGCTTTTAATGAGATGGGTGGAAAGCTGAGCTTTTCCCTTGCAATGTTGAATGAGCGCAATGACGGATATATCATCAATGCAATGCATAGCAGAGAAGGCTGCTATACGTATATTAAGGAAATTATTGATGGAAATTCTATTATTGCACTTTCCGAAGAAGAAAAAGAAGCTTTAGAAATGGCAATGAAATCAAAAGATGAATAAATTTAATGAATAAATTTGCAGAAAGCAGATTGTAAAAATGACAGGCATACTATATAATAGGGTATGCCTGTTTTAGGTTTTCAGATGGTATTTCAAGGAAGGAAGAACAGATTCGTGCATAGCTATTTAAGAGCAATTGGATTTCAGAACAATATGAAAAAATCTGATATAGAGAAACTCACGGATAAAATCGTTTCATCCCCGGATAGAATTGAAGTCTCAGAAGATTCTATGGGAAATGAATTTGTAGAAATGACGAAAGAGATTGCACCGGGAGCTGGAATCCGTGTTTGCGGAGAATATGCAGAAGATGGAACCTTTCATACCGAATACTATTACCCGTATGTAGAGGGTGACGGAATCACGACCCAGGAGCAGATAGAGATAGAGAAGCATTCCGAAAAAGAATCTTATGCCGGTGTCTGTGACGAGATGAAGCTGGGCGTTACATTGATTTTCTATTTACAGAATGTTGCAGAATATTTATCCGAGCATCATAGAAATCCGAAGATGCGTCCAATGTCCGCTACATTAAGTGCATTGTCATTAAATGGAAAAATCATTATGCCAATCAGCAAAAATGAAAAGCAGATTCAGAATACAAAGAAAAACAGTCAGGACCGTAATTACCTCATTGCAGCTGCAAGAGAGGGAGACGAGGATGCCATTGAAAATCTTACACTGGAAGATATTGATACTTATTCCATGTTGTCAAGACGGATAGCTAACGAGGATATCTTAAGTATTGTAGATTCTTATTTTATGCCATACGGAATCGAAAGTGACCAGTATTCCATTTTAGGTGAAATTGTAGATTACAGGATGGAGAATAATAAGATGACAGGTGATAAAATCTGTTTGCTTACACTGGACTGTAACGATTTGATATATGATGTCTGCATCAATGAAAAAGACCTTCTGGGGGAACCTGCAATTGGCAGAAGATTTAAGGGAGTCATCTGGATGCAGGGAAAAGTAAATTATTAGGTAATATTAGTTCTCATAGTTAAATGGATATAACAAGTGCCTCCTAAGGTTCAATCATGGTTGAGACTTATGGAAGCTGAGAAGTGATAAGTAAGAGTTCGATTCCAACAGGGATTGACCTGAATGTCAAAATAAGATACAATGGAAATTCATCACAAGAGTGATTGAATTCATAGATATGGCAGCCGGAGCCAAAAGAGCTGAAAAGCCCGAAAATACGGCATTTGTCTCCTTAGTTAAATGGATATAACGGGGTCCTCCTAAGACTCTATTGTAGGTTCGATTCCTATAGGAGACGCTCATTTTTAGCGGTAATGAAGATAGTTTCATTGCCGCTTTTTTCATGCAGAATTGTAATTTCAGTGACAAATTTGTCAGCGAAGCAGGACTGAAAATACTGATTTTGTCAGCGGGAATGGATGCTTGTCACCGATTCACATTTTCTGATTTGTCACACAAAGGGATTAACTACAATGTAGGATGAGCTTTGGGGTGTAAAATTAGGAAAAGCAGTGAAACAAAACACGATATTCTTGTCTGTGATATCAGGCCTGTCGGAAGAGTCCGTTCAGATTAGAGAAATACAATCTATTCTGGACGGGCTTTTTTGCGTTCAGGGAAAGGAAATTGCCTATGAGTGGTATGTTCGGGACTCAAGCCGCAAAATCAAAAGCGTTCTCCGGGCAAAGGGAATGTCTGGCATACACACTAATTCCATTGGTATTTATGGGTACAAGAAAGACCCTAACGACAAAAACCATTGGATTGTTGATGATGAAGCCGCCGAGGTTGTTCGCCGGATTTACCGCATGGCGATAGAGGGAAAAGGCCCGTATGAAATCGCTCGTATTCTTGCTTCGGAAAAAGTTGAAAGACCGTCCTACTACCTTGCACAGCGCGGTTTAGGCAAACATAAAACCAGTTACAACCCCGACGAGCCATACACATGGCGCGGCGGCACAGTTGCAGATATTCTATCCAAGCCGGAATATATCGGGCATACGGTAAACTTTCGGACTTATAAGGAGAGCTACAAGGACAAACACTCCAAAATGACACCAAAAGAGGATTTAGTCATTTTTGAGAATACGCAGGAAGCAATTATTGACAAGGAAACATGGGAGCGCGTTCAGACCTTGCGAAAGACAATCCGTAGGACAGATACCATAGGCACAGCAAATCCCTTAACAGGCTTGATGTTCTGTGCTGATTGCGGGGCGAAGATGTATAACCACAGGGGCAAGGCTGGCAATGCGCGGGATTGGGCAGGGCGACCAACTGGAAAGAAACGTCCAGACCGCGACGAATACAACTGTTCCCGTTATGATTTAGGCAATCAACACTTTGATGATTATTGCACCACACACCTTATCCGTACTGCCGTTGTTAATGAATTACTGCTTGAAGCGATAAAGGAAGTTTGCGACTATGCACAGAACAACGAAGCCGAGTTTATGGCGCAAGTCTGTTCCGCTTCCGAGGACAGACAGGCAAAAGCGGCTAAAGCTATCCGACAGAGGAAACAGCGCAGCGAAAAGCGCACCGACGAATTGAGCCGCTTAATTCGCAAGCTCTACGAGGACAATGTAAATGGGCGGCTTTCAGACAAGCTCTTTGAACAAATGTTGCATGATTTTGAAGCCGAGTTAGAGGGCTTGACCGATAGTATCACACAAGACCAGCAGGAGCTTGACCGCATAAGCAGGGAAACCGTCAATGCCGAGAAGTTTCTTGCCCTTGTCAAAAAATATACGGATTTTTCCGAACTCACCCCCGCAATGATAAATGAGTTTGTTGAAAAAATCCTTGTTCATCAAGCCGAGGGCAAAGGCGCAAGCCGTACACAGGAAGTCGAGATTTTCTTTAACTTTATCGGCAAGGTAGAAATCCCGCGCAAAGAAATTGAACTAACAGAGGAAGAAAAGGCAGCATTAGCGGAACAGGAACGACGCAGGGCGAAGAAAGCCGAGTATAACCGCCGCTATATGGAGAAGAAGCGCAGACAATGGAAAGAGCAACAGGAACGGGAGAAAGAACAGCAGGAAGCTCTTGAATTACCTGCTGCTTCCACCGAGAAAGGAGAACGCATAGCATGAGAATACTCATTGACAATGGCAACACCCCCGCCGCCCCGCGCCCGTATATCGGGCATTACGGGCGGTTGCGGAAAGCCTACCTTGAACAGTACCGCCCCGACCTCTACACCGCCCTTGTCGCAAATGAGAAGCTGCATGAGCATTGCGCCGAGATTGACGAAGCCGCCCGGAGCCGGATTGACCTTATCATGCCGCAGCTTGCAAGGAGCGCGGAAGCTACCGAAGCACTCAAAGCTACCGACCCCATGAAATGGGTGGGACTGATGAACGCTTGCAGGGCGCAAGCGGAGGAAATTGCCAAGTTTGAGCTAGTCTATGTTTGACGGTCAAGAGCCGGAAAAAACGGAAATCACGCGATAGGAGCTGCCCGGACGAGGAATGGTTCATCGGGGCGGTTTCTATTTGAAAATCCTCATTTTCCCCAAGTCAAGAGCCGGGAAAAACACCCGAAAAATGCCCCTATTGCGTAACAGGGGCGCAGAAAGGAGAGTTTATGAGAACAGGGCTTACGAAGCAGGAAAAGACCACCGATATTTGGTTTGACGAGAAAAACCCGATTATCCATATCCGCACCCACAACACCGACTTAAAGAAGCGGCTTGCCGCCTACTCCGGACAGTACCCCGACCAGTGCCGCCAGACCGACGCAGACCCCGAAACGGGCTGCATGGAGTTTGAGATTGCAAAGGGGCGCTTCTCTTTCCGTCTGACCGCCCCATACAACGAGGAACGGCGGGAAGCTGCGCGGCGGTCTGCCAGAGAAAACAAGGCCACTGACAGGCTGAAATGAGGTGGATTTATTCATAACCATGTGCTATGATATTTATAGATAGTGAAACTTCCTTTCAATTTTTTCGTCTATACAAGTAACAGAGAAGAACAGGAGGCTTGTTCCATGAGAAAAAAGAGATTGATGATTGCAATAGCTTGTATCATTTTAGTAGGTATCGCGGTAATCGTATTTTTTTCACAACAGGGGAAAAAACCGTATAAGGATTTGGACGCAGCGCAGATTGTTTCCGCTAAAGTGTTATTAACACCGCCAGACAAAACGATTGAGATTGAAAATATCCAAGAATTAGTTGAATATTTGAATGATGTTGTTGTCTATAATGAGGATAATTCTTACACAGAGTATGATGGACAAGGCGTTGTTTTTACCTTGACTATGGTAGACGGTACACAAACAGATATTATGGCGTATAACCCATTTATTGTCATTGACGGTATCGGTTATAAGACAAAATATGAGCCATGTGAAGCACTCAACAGCTATGCAAATGAATTACTAAACTCTGGGACTGCCAATATAATTTTGGAAGAACCGCCCACATTAAGCGTTGTGAGTGACGAAACCGCTATCGGTGCAGTATTAGGAACTTATTCGTGGCAAAAAACAAATATTGACGGAACTGCTGAAAGCACAATAGCTGATAGCCCACACCCGTTAGAGTGCAAGGATCTGTTGTCCCCGCCATTTGAAACAACAGAAACAACAGCTACATTAAGATTTACAGAAGACCCAGATACAATTTTAAGTGTGCAGTGCTGGAGTGACGAACATTGGGGAGAGCCTGCTACAAACAGCGAAGATGTAACTATTGTTGGAAACGTACTCACTCTTAAACTGGGCGGATATATTTATGAAGTAACAGCTGAATGGAATACTGAAAATGGCTATGGCGGAACAGCAAGCTATTTTATATATTTGAAAACAGCAGACTAAAATTGAATAGCCACCCACAAGGGCAGCCGAGAAAATCGACTGTCCTTTTTCTATGCCGACAGGCAGAAAGGAGCGACCACCCATGACAAAGCCAAGAGAGAAAACCCGCGAGGAATTGACTGCCGAGATTGAGGACGGGAAGAAGAAAATCCGGCAGTTTGAAAATCGGGAAAAGATGCTGCGTCAGAAGCTATCCAAAGAGGAACGCAGAACACGCAGCCACCGCCTTATTGTCCGGGGCGCGGTCTTTGAAAGCATTGTGCCGGAAGCAAAGAACATGACCGACGAGGAAGCCGCAGCACTTCTTAGGCTTGCCTTGACGAGTGAACCAGCGCGGGAATATCTGAAAAAACGAGCCGAAAGCAGGAACGCCGAATAAATCCCTTAGGAACTAAGGGCGCACTTATACACCCTTACGGGCGTGTGCGCTCTGCCGAGGGCTTATCTTCGCACAGGGAGATTTCCCCGCGCTCCGATATGGCGGCTTTGCCGCAACAAGGGGCTGCACCCCTTGCGCCGCTTCGCGGCTATCCCTGCACACCCACAAAAACAGTACACCCGCCGTTGGCGTCTGTACCATTTTTGCGGGTTTTATTATCCTATCCGGGAGGTGATACCCATAGCCATTTACCATTGGAACATCGGCATTGTGAGCCGAGGAAAAGGCAAATCAGCCGTTGCCGCAGCCGCCTACCGAAGCGGCGAAAAGCTGACAAACGAATGGGACGGAATGACTCATGACTACACTCGCAAAGGCGGCGTTGTCCATACAGAAATCATGTTGCCGCCCCACGCACCGCCCTCATTCGCTGACCGTTCAACCTTGTGGAACAGCGTGGAGCTTTACGAGAAAGCCGGGAACGCCCAGCTTGCGCGTGAGATTGACGCAGCACTCCCCATAGAATTATCCAGAGAGGAACAGATCCGGCTTGTCCGGGAATACTGTTCCTCTCAATTTGTTTCCAGAGGAATGTGTGTGGATTTTGTTATCCACGACACCAACAGCGGCAACCCCCATTGTCATATTATGCTTACCATGCGCCCCCTTGACGAGCGCGGAGCATGGGCGGCGAAATCCAAAAAGGAATATGACCTTGACGAAAACGGCGAGCGTATCCGCTTGCCAAGTGGCAGATACAAGACGCACAAAATTGACCTTACAGGCTGGAACGACAAGGACAACACCCTCTTGTGGCGCAAGGCATGGGCTGACTATACCAACGACTTTTTGGAGAGAAACGGAAGCCCGGAGCGTATCGACCACCGCAGCAACGCCGAGCGCGGCATTGACGAAATACCGACCGTCCATATGGGCGTAGCCGCCTGTCAAATGGAGAAGAAAGGTGTAGCCACCGAGAAAGGCGAACTGAACCGAAATATCCAAAAAGCAAACCGCCTTATACGGGAAATCCGGGCGCAGGTTAGCAAGCTCAAAGAATGGATTGCCGACCTGTTCAAAGTGTGGGAAACCGCCCCGAAGCCGCCGCCGCAATCTCCCAACCTTGCAAATCTGTTGATGAAGTATTTGAGCGTTCAGAGAGAAAAGAGCCGGAAGTATTCGCAGCGTTGGCAACAACAGCACACAGCCGATGAACTGAAAACCATAGCGGCAGCGGTCAACTATCTCTCCGAGCATGGTATCTCTAATCTTGATGAGCTTGACGCTTCCCTTTCCTCTGTCAGTGATAGAGCCTATTCAATCCGGGCAGGAATGAAAACCGCCGAGGAACGCATGAAGAAGCTACAAAAGCTAATTGAATACGGGAAGAACTACACAGAGTACAAGCCCATTCACGATGAACTGAAAAAGCTGCAAAACGGCTGGACAAACAAGCGCGACAAGTACGAGGAAGCCCACCGCGCCGAGCTGACCCTATGGAACGCAGCAAGTCGCTATCTCCATGCAAATCTGCAGAAAGGAACAAAGACCTTGCCTATTGCGGAATGGGAACAGGAATATGCTGACCTCAAAACACAGAGGGACAGCGATTATACCAAACTGAAAGATACCCGCACCAATGTTTCAGAGCTTCAAAAAATCCGCAAATGCGTGGATATTGCACTCCGCGCCGACCAAGCGGAGCAGACGCAGAGCCGCACCAAACGGCATGATATAGACCGCTGAAAGGAGTTGAACTTTTATGTATTACACCCAAGAACAGATAGACCGCGCCAACCAAGCCGACCTTGTTTCTTTCCTGCAATCACAGGGCGAGCAGCTTACCCGCGCCGGACAGGAATACCGCTGGAAGCGGCACGACAGCCTGACCGTCCGGGGAAACAAATGGTACAGGCACAGCCAGAGCAAGGGCGGTGCACCCATTGATTTTGTCATGGAGTTTTTCGGCAAGAGCTTCACCGAAGCCGTTGAACTGCTGACAGGCGAAAAAGGAGCCGCCCCGCCGCTGGACAGACCAAGCCCCGCGCCCCTATCCGACTTCCGGCTACCACCCCGCAGCACCGACAACCGCATAGCGAGGAACTACCTCACAGCAGCCCGCCGCATTGATGAAGATGTGACGGGCTTTTTCTTTTCCACCGGGGATATTTACGAGGAAGCCGCCCACCATAACGCCGTATTCGTCGGCAGAGATGAAAGCGGCATACCGCGATACGCCCATCAGCGCGGCACAGCCGGGAGTTTTCGGCTTGATGTGAAAGGCAGCGACAAAGCCTTTAACTTCTGCTACCGTGGCGAGGGCGAAAGGTTGTTTGTCTTTGAAGCCCCGATAGACCTCTTATCTTTCCTCTGCCTGTTCAAAAAGGACTGGCAGAAGCAAAGCTATCTGGCGTTGGGCGGCGTGGGAGAAAAAGCCCTGTTGCGCTTTCTCTCTGACCGTCCGAACATCAAGACCGTTTTTCTCTGCCTTGACAGCGACCAAGCCGGAAGCGACGCTTGCAGCCGCTTTGCGGAGCTTGTGCCGGAGGGCTTGACCGTCCATCGGCTTATCCCTCTTTTCAAGGACTGGAACGAGGTATTGCAGCACCGGGCAGAAATCACAGACGGGAAGTATTTGCGGGAAGCAATCTACGGCTTGAAAGAGCCGCCGCAGGAAGAAACCGTTGAGATTATCCGCATGAGCGAGGTTGACACACAGACCGTTGAATGGCTATGGGAGCCGTATATTCCCTTTGGGAAAGTAACCATTGTGCAGGGCAATCCCGGCGAGGGCAAGACCACTTTTGCCCTACGCCTTGCCGCCGCCTGCACCATCGGGGGAACGCTGCCGGGAATGAAGCCCTTGCCGCCATTCCAAGTAATTTACCAGACCGCCGAGGACGGGCTGGGCGATACCGTCAAGCCACGCTTGATAGAAGCCGCCGCAGACCTTGACCGGGTGCTTGTGATTGATGAAGCCAAGCGGGAGCTTACCCTGTCCGATGAGCGCATAGAAAAGGCAATCACGCAGAACGGCTGATACTGGATTTACTGGCAGACGGGAAAGAGCTTGCCAGCGAGGACATAGAGAAAGCCGCTACAGAAGCGGGCATATCCGCCCGTACCGTCCGGGCGGCAAAGAGAAACCTTGACGGGCGCATTACCTCAAAGCGCATTGGCGCGGCATGGTATCACGCTCTTAAAAAGTGAAACGGCAAAATCCAAGTGGCAAAACCCAGATACCTTGCCACTTTGCCACTTCGCCACTTCAACCTCAAAACCACCGCCCCATGTATGACCGCATGGGGCTTTTCTCATGGAAAGGAGAGCCTATGAACAACGACACCAGCAACCGCAGCACCCCCGCAACCGCTTCCCCTCTGACCGTAAAGGAAGCCGCGCCACCTGTAATGATAAAGAAAATCGGAAAGACCACCTACCGCGTCAAAATCCATTTCAGTGAAACGAGCAAAGAAACCATGAGCGACAAAATCAAGCGTCTGATTTTGAATGACAGCGAAAAAAGTTCTTAAACACCCTTGACAAAACGTATCAGAGTATTCGGTTTTGGGAGGAACTACAGGATAAACGACCCTGTTGATTAATCCGTCATTTTCTAATTCTCTAAGTTGCTGGGTAAGCATTTTGGGAGTTGCAGATTTAATGAGCTTTCCTAATTCATTAAATCTAAGTGTTTTTCCAATGAGATGCCATAGGATAAGTGACTTATATTTACCACCTATAAGCTGAAGGGTTGCTTCTACTGGACATTGGAAAGATTGACATGGTTTCATTATATACGACCTCCTGAAATTTGAATCCATAGTATCATTTTGGGTAGTATGGCACTTAAAAGTGCGTACTTGTAAAAAAGAAATACTGTGATAGCATTATAGCGTACTTGTTGAGCAGGCACAACAAAAATGTATTAAAAATGAAAGTGAGGAATATTTTTATGGAGTTTTTATCTTTAGCAAAACAGAGATGTTCTGTAAGAAAGTATAAAACTGATGAGATTGAAAAGGAAAAATTGGACAAAATTCTGGAGGCTGCTAGAATTGCTCCAACAGCAGCAAATGCTCAGTCGCAGAGACTGTTAGTAATTAGTAGCCAAGAAGCAAAAGAAAAATTGTCTAAAGGAGTAAATTATCATGGCGCCCCGTTGGCTATCATTGTATGTGGGGATCATTCAGATGTTTTTGTGCGTCCGTTTGATAAAAAGGATATGGTAAGTGTTGATGCAACAATAGTTGCGGATCATATAGTATTAGAAGCAGAGGATTTAGGACTTAGTTCTTGTTGGCTTACATATTTTGATCCTGAGATTATCAGAAATGAGTTTAATATTCCAAGTAACCTTGAACCAATAGCAATTATTGCGGTGGGATATGCTGACACAGAAAAGGCATCACCAGACAGACATTCAAAGGATAGAAAAGCGCTTGAAAGCCTTGTTTGTTACGAAACTTTTTAAGCATATTAAGAAATAAAAGAGATTGTGTTTAAAGATGGAAAACTTGTCTGAGACGCAGCGAAGTAAATAAAATGAATAATATAGGAAGTCAGTAGTGCGTGAATAAACTGCTGGCTTCTTTTTTGATAGATACAGTCACTCCCAGAGAGTGTGCAGGATAGTAAAGTAATAATATCAACATGACGATATAGAAAATGCAGGGAAGCATTGTATTTCAAAGAGTTTGAGATACAGTGCTTCTGCGTTTCTATAGGAGATAGTCGTTCTATGCGGAAAATAGTCATTTGATGCAGAGAATGATCGAGTGAAAGATTTGTTTGATATAATAAAGAGTGCTAGGTGAGACTTGTATGGTTTATAGGCATGAGAGCAATTAAAGACAGGAATGAAAAATATGAACATTATTATTTGTGATGACAGGATAGATGACAGAAAAAATCTGTCAGATTTGCTGTCAGACTATGGTGAAAAAAAGAATTATGAGTTTGCTATTACAGAATATGATTCTGGAGAACAGTTATGCGAAGAACAATCGGCTTTGGAAGCGTGCCAGCTATTATTTCTGGACATCAATATGCAGGGGATGGATGGGCTGAAAACAGCTATGAGGATCAAAGAAAAATACCCAAAACTTCCGGTTGTACTTGTGACGGCATACATGAATTACGCACTGGATGGATATAAGGTGAAAGCAAGCCGTTTTCTGCTGAAAGATAACCTTGCAGATACTATAGAAGAATGTATGGATGATTTGATAGCAGAAATTAATAAAAACAGTAGGATTCTCGAATTTCGTTTTGTGGAAGGAACGATAAAACTTTATGCAGATGACATCATTTATATAGAAACAGAGCTTCACAAAAATGTATTTTATACAGAAAAAGGGACATTTCAGATTTATAAAAAACTGGATGAACTGGAAAACGAATTAAAGAATATGGGATTTGTGCGGGCGCATTTAAGTTTTCTTGTAAATATGAAATACATTACCAAAATCAGCAGTTATGTGATGACACTTACGACAGGAAAAAAGATTCCGGTTCCCAAGGCACGATATGCACAGGTAAAGAGGGAATATATGCTGTATAAGGGAGAAGAATAACATGACATTCTGGGTATTGACATTTATTGCGGAAATGCTGGAAGTAAAAGGAACGCTATACTTTTTTGATACTTTTATGGAAAAAAGAGATGGCGGATATAGGAACAGATACAGATTTTTTGTTTATTGCGGAGTGCTTTATCTGGCAGCAGTCACAGGGGTATGGATCGGAATGTTAAAATGTATCCTGATTATACTGGTTATGTCTTTCCTAAATCTGGCTTATTATGAGGTCTCCTTCCGGCAGAGTTTTTTATTTTCAATCATCAACTATACAATGCTTGTATTGATTGATTATGTGACTGTTTTGCTGGGAAGAGGAGGTTCAATCCAAGAAAAATGGTTTTTACAGGCACTGATATCAAAGACTGCTTTTATCATTCTGATGTTGTTTATCAGAAGATTTAGCAAGACAAGAAAAAGCTACGGTCTGATTACCGGAAAAGAGTGGTTTCAGTTTTTCTGTGTTCCTGTATTTACGGTGGTCGGTTTCATTCTTATGTTTTATTCAGAAAACGATGATATGCAGAATGTATTTTTATTTCTTTCGGTGGGACTGGTTGCGATTAACCTTATCCTTATGGAGTTCATGCAGAATACCATTGAAAAAGAAGAGAGAATAAAAATTGCGGTACTTACGGAACAAAATCAGAAAAATCGTATTGCAAATTATCAGGACCGGGAAGAAATCTATGAGCGTCAGCGAAGAAAAATGCACGATTATAAAAATCAGCTTTCCACAATCCAGACATTGATAAAGAATGGACACACAGATGAGGCACTTTCATTTACGCAGAAGCTGACAGAGAGCATAGCTGTCGAGATGTCGGCAATCAACACAAATCATCCGGTGGTCAATGCTGTTTTAAACCAGAAGTACCGCAGCATGCAGGAGAAACACATAGCAGTGATCCTAAAAGTAGGGGATCTGCAGGAGATCTGTCTGGAGGAGGAAGAGATCGTGATCCTGCTCTCCAATTTACTGGATAATGCAATCCGGGAGAGTGAAAAAGTACTGAAAAATACCGGAAAAGCGGTCATTCATCTGAAATTAGAGTGCGAAGATCATAAACTGATATTTGCGGTGAGAAATCCGGTGACAGAAAAGGTGGAAATTGAAAATGACACAATAAAGAGCAAAAGAGGGGATCATCACGGCATTGGATTGTTAAATGTAAAAGCAGTTGTGGATAAATATGGCGGTGATATGGTGCTTTCCTGCGATGAAAATGAATTTAAGGCAGTGGTCATCTTGTAAAGAGATGGTCTTTGTATGCGTAATATGGTCGTTTGATGATATGGGACTAGGAGAACAGGTTATTTTATCCGATAAAGAAAGCAAAGGAGGTTACTATGAGTAATACAATTAATGTGAACTATATGACACGGGCTTACAATCAGTACCAACAGAAAAATGCGGCTAAAGATCAGGAGAAGGAAGATACAAGGTTTGCGGATAGTGTAAGAGAAAAGAGCGAAGCTAGTGGAAGTATAGTGGGCAATTCAAAAATAGGTTCTGTGTCTGCTAAAGATATGACGATGGTGGAATACAAGCAGTACATTTACAATAAAATATCTCAAATTCCAATGCACCCCACAAGAGCAGGCGAGTCAATATCTGTTACAATTTCAGAGGCGGGTTTTGAAGCAATGAAGAATGATCCAGAGTATGAAGCATGGGTATTAAATGATTTGCAAGTGGGTTGGTCACAACCAGATAAATGGTCCGGTATATGCGGAGGAGCGTTTTCTACAATATATTATGGAGCATCAAAAGAAGAATGTCATGCTGAGATGTGGAGTGCTGGTTATAACAATGGGAATGGTGGGAAGATTTTTAATGATAAGTCAAAAAATAGTTTTTGGGAGCGCAGAATAGAAAATAAAAAGAGAATAGAAAATCAGGTAAAGAAACAACAGGAAAAAAAGCGGATTCAGAAAAAACAAGCGGAAAGAACAGCTTATGAAGAATATGCGCAAAATAAAAGGTTATCCGCTCAGGATGCCAGAACTCGATTGGTGGCTGAGAGTAGTTCGTTTGCTAAGACTGTCACAATAAGTCAGGCAGTAGCTTCTTATGAGGCAAATTTTACAATGGCAGTAAGCGTATCGAACAAAACCCAATAGCCTGCAAATAAAAAATCAAGGCTAAATAGAAAGGAGAGATGCAGTATGGGAATTAATGGAGTATCATCGTATGCCAATACATACACATACGGAAATGTAAAAAATGAAAATGTAAAGCCATCAAAGAATAGTGAAAAGAATTATTATGCGGGATACACTATGAATTCAGCCAATAAGTTTAAAAATGTATCAGACTATTCAAAGTATTTGACTAACAAGTATAAATGTTTGACTCCATGCAAAAATGCTTCTGTATTGATTGACAGAAGTGTAATGCGAAAGGCATGTGGAGATGAAAAAACTGCGAAATGGCTTGAGGAAAATTTAGCAATTATGCCAGATGTTATACGAAATGCACAGAAGGCGGCAATAAGTCATGGTAGTAAACTGATATCAGTGGAGTTTAAGTTTACGAATAATGGAACCGAAATGACAACCTGTGGCATTTTTGGAGAGACTGGTACGGATTCAGAAATTGACAAATGGCTGGAGAGAATGAAAGAGGATAAAGAAAAAGAAGATAAAAAAACAGAAAATATGATTGCTATAGAAGCGACAACTAAAAATAAGGTAGGTTTTGATACATATGCATAGTATCAATTTCTATATCCAATAAATCAATTAAAGGTTACTACTTGGTCTTCGGATGGAGAGAGCAGGTACGGTTCTGACTGACAGAAGAACCGTGGAAAGGAGTTAATATGGGATTAGGCGTTGAAAATTCAGTTAATGCTTATAATCAGAATTATAGGTATCAACAGAATAAGACGACAGGGCAAGCCAATCATTTAGATTTCAATAAGATTTTATCTGCTAAAGAGGGTGATAATACAGAGAAAGTACAGAAGCCAAATGAAAATAGTGTTTCAAAAGTAGATACCTACACTGAATATTTAAAGGCTAAATATGGGAATATAATGATCCAAAATGTTGGAAGTGATCAAAAGAGTATGGATTCATTGGGGACGGGGACATATGGGATGAATAATATTGTGATTGCACCCAATGTTTTGGAAACAATGGCAAATGATCCCAAAAAAGCAGCTTATTACGAAAAGATGATACAGGATTTTTTTGCTTCGCAGTCAACTGTGAAGGCGCAGATGGCAGTCGGGGGGTTTGAGATTCAATCTTATGGTATGGTTATTCACCCGGATGGAACTGCACACTATTATGTTTGTGGAGATGTTTCACCAGAAAAAAAAGCAAAGATAGAGGCGCAAATGAAAGCTGAAGATGAAGAGAAGGCTAAACGGCGTAGACAATATTTAGAGCGCAGTGAGGAGGCGGCAGAAAAGCGCAGACAGATAGAAGAGATTAATATGCAAAAGAGTAAAAAAGATGCGGCTTTTGATGATAATATATCGGCTGTTAATGTATTATCGGAAGTAGATAGGGCGGTTGCCATAGCTGCTTATGAAAATATTGCCAATACTTTTAATGAAAACATAATAAAAAGTACAATTGATAATTGAGGACTTTACTGACTATATCAACTTATAATAATCGATATATAATATTATACTAGGAGGTAATTAAATGCGTATTGGTTCGGGAGTGCAAAGTGCATCGGAAGTATTTGGAAAGCAGCAAAATAATAGCAAAACATATGTTGCCGAAAATGAGGAATTTTCTCAGACATCGGTAAAAGTGTATTTAAAGACGGATGATATGTTGTTTTCAGGTGGAAATGGAACAGGTCTTTCGTTTTATATTAAGTATGCAGAAGAGTCAACGGAGGATAATCCTGTAGTGATAGCCAAAGGAGTTGACGAAAATGGAAAAGAATTTGAAGAAAAAATTAATATTAACGATATTGATTTGAGAAATGCTTCTTATGTTGAAATGAGTGCTTTGGAGGCATATTATGATGTTGATAGGGGTAATGGTCTCAGCTCTTTTCCAGAAGAAACTGGTCACATGGGATTAAATGAAAGATGCGACCTTATATCCAGCTTTGAAAAGGTTATTAGGGATATGAATAAATTAGGAAGGTATGATTTGCAGATGTTTTATATGCGAAATATGAATACTTATCTAAATGCAAGCAGTAAGCATAAATAGGGCTTAGTTATTTGAATATAGTAGAAAAAGTAAGCTTGGACTCCATAGGAGAGAGCAGGTGCGGTTCCGACTGACAGAAGAACCGTGGAAAGTTAATATGGGATTAGGTGTTGAAAACACTTTTATCCAAAAAAGTTGAGGCAGAAACTGGACTGGCATATAGAGAAAATTTTGAGCTGATTGGAGGAACAGAAATATGAACATTGGTTCTGGTATGAATACCGTATCTTCACTGTACGGTCAACAAAAAGGTAATCATATGAAAACGCCTGCATCTGGGGAAAAGACATTTTATACGGCAGAAACACCGAAGGTATATCAGATATTTACAACAGATAATATGTTGTGGACAGGAGGTAATGGTACAGGTCTTTCTTATTGTCTTAAATATGCGGATGATTCGACGGATGAAAATCCTGTGGTGTTAGCGAAAGGTGTGGATGAAAACGGGAAAGAGTTTGAGCAAAGAATTTATATCAATGATGTTAATCCATCAAATGCTACAGTAGTCGAAATGCGTGCATTGGAGGCACATTACAAAGTGGAAAAGCAGGGAGGTTTCACGTCTCTGCCGCTTGAAGCTGGTAATATGGGACTTAACGACAGAAGAGATTTTATCGCAATGTTCAAAAAAAGCATAGAAGATTTAAACAAATTGGGAAGGTTTGACTTATCGTTGCTTTGGACGAAAAGTATGGATACATATCTTAATTTGCCAAATGCAAATAGTAAGTATAAATAGTGCTTAGTCATTTGAACATAGGAAAAAAAGAGAACTTGGATTACATATCATATTGAGGCTGAGAGAAATCTAATAGGTGACATAGTCGGAAGAACTCCGAATAATGAAGAAAAAATGTGGAAAATAAAATGAAAAAAGTTTATCGATAAGGTTCCAGTATGATTTACATGATACAGATTATAAGACTTATATAAGGCAGGGGGATAATATGGTTACTGTAAATAATTCTGACTATTATAACAACATTCCAGCGGGCAGGGATTTAAACAACCTGCCCAATACTTCCAGCGCTGGTACAACTGTAGGATATCAGTATGATGGACTTACAGAGGAGGATCGTTTCGTACAAAAAGTTTTGCAGGAGCATTATGATAAAGTGTACAAAGAAAATTTGTCTCATTCTGATCCAATGGCATATATCGAATCAAAATATTGTGATGTGACCTCACCTAATTTTTGCTCATATATGACAGAAGATCAGCGTTCCATAGCTTACCGCAATGAGAAAAGAATGTTACAAACAGGAGGAAAATATTCGGCTGGATTTGCCCGGTATGATTATGCATTAAGAAATTACAAGGATGTATATACAGGTGGTTCAAGAAGTGTTGGTTATGTACGCAATACTGACAGGGAAAAACAGTATGCCAGAAGTGTTGTAAATCAGCAGATATCAAATCTGTTTTCAAAGAATGGGATATCAATATCAAAACAGGCAGATTTGGTATTTTCTATTGACCCATATACATATCAGCTAAAGGTGTCCGGAAATGCAGATAGAGATACATTATCGCAGATAGAAAAATTACTGAATGAAGGGGATAATGCGAAAAATATATGGACACATGCGTGGATTTGTACGCATGATGCAGATAATGAAATTGTTAATTCGCAGGCAAATATGACAAAGGCAAACCAATATTCTTTATGGCATGAAGTGTATGAGACAACCGGGTATGATGCACGCAATGCGACATATAAAAATGGTACTTTTATTGCAGAGGATGGTACAGATTTACTTGCATTGTTTAAGGAAAAATCTAAAAATGGTGCAGGGTATGAACTTTATTCTAAGAGATGGCTGCAATATGCTAAAAATGGCTGGAAGAAAGAAAATGATTTGGTATTAAAAATAGGCTTTGACAGCAGTGGATTGTATGATATAGGGCAGGAAAAAGGATATGGAGCAGCACAGAATATGTGGATGAAAGATGTTAGCCAAAGTATGTTTGAAGCTAGAGTGTGATTAATGGGAATCTCTCTTTCAAATATAGGAACAGTTGGAAGGGAACAGCTAATTACTTCTGGTAGTAATGGAGAACCAAACTGGTCTTATATTCCATCGAAAGGAAAAAGTACAAAAAAAGCGAATAACAGAACCTATCAGTTTGCAGACGAAAAAACCAAAAAGCAGATTGCTTATATGAGTGGTTATTACCTTCAGACAGTGCCGCAGAGTGTCAAGGCAGCATGGCAGGAAACATTGGAAGAAACTGGTTTTAATCCATTTCAGACGGATGTAACCAGTATATTAACGCAGCTATCGGTAGAGCAGGATTTTCTGACAGGTGGTGATGACAATATTTTTGGTGAAACGAAAGAAAGTTATTTAGCAGCTATCGACAAAGTATTGGAGAGAATAGAAAATCCGCTGGCAGCCGTTACAGATGAAAGGGCAGCATATTTGCAACAGGAAAAAGAATTTTATACCGTGTTGGCAGCTAAAATAAGAGAATAAAATGCCGGGAGGAATTTAAAAAATGATTGGAAGTAT
>NZ_QUFO01000014.1:0-58185 GCF_003478915.1 Roseburia sp. AF25-13LB | reverse complement strand
ACCGGAATTCCACCGGCTTGACTACACACCCTTAGCTGGGCGCACAACTGGAAGTTATAGTGCAATCTTTTTCCATTTTCTAATCTTGGTTCTAAAGGTTCCGAACGGAGCAACTGTATTAACATGTATGAATTTGTATACTTCCCAGACAGCTGTTCTAGTTGCTTCGTCAGCCCATTTTCTCATATGTGGTTTAAATAATTCTTCCTCACTCAGAGAATCAATCATTACATAAATAGAGTTGATATTCTCATTCAATCTGTCTTTCAATTCTTGCAGTGACAGCTGAGCATATGTATCTGTGAACCATTGATATAATTCGCCAAGCTGATTCCACTTAAAATTATCCGAAGGAGTTTTGACAGGAATACCCTTTCTTTCGTCTGATTCCCATTTAATAACAAGAGTTGTCCAGCCAACCTGATAAGCAAGATTTTCTGCCGGAGTTCGATCGACCTCATCAATTCTCTTATCTTTTAAATGCTCCGGAATATCATTAAATTCTGAAATATACTTTGCAAAGCTTTTATTTATCTCGTTTTTAAGCTCGTCTTTATTCTCATATGTTCTCAATAGTCTATCTCCTCAGCTTCCGATTTTCCAGTTTCAAAAAAAGGATTTTTCAAATTAGTCTTTGCAAATAACCCTTGAACCTTCACCATCAATTACAATTCCCTGATGGTTGTTAATAGGGCATAGATTCAAATCCGAAAACTCAGTCATTATTTTCTCGGTAACTTTCTTAAATGGTGCTGTAAGATAATGCGGAAGAACATAGAAATCAATCAAATCAAGCCCTGCATCATCTTCTTGTGAGTAGTCCTCTGGCTTTTCATCCATTTGCTCGATATATTGGATGCTTGGAGCGCATATAATTGCGCCTGCCGACTCGCCGATCATCAATTTTCCATTTGCCAATTCCTTTTTCAGTAGCCCATCAGTTCCCGTTTTACGGAGCTGGTCCATAAGAAAGAAAGAATTTCCGCCGGTAAAATATATCACATCTGCTTCTTCAAAAACAGACTGTATCGTTGAATAAGCCTCCGTTGAAATATCAATTTCAGTTACGATTGCTCCCAACTTTTTGAATAATTTTCGAGCCGAGCCGACATAACCGGTGTAGCCTTCACGCAGCGAAGCTGTTGGAATAAATGCGACTTTTTTATTTTCAATTTCTTCCTTTATCAGACTTCCTACACTTGAAAAGTGCGAACATAAAAACAGTTTCATCAATATTCTCCTTTATATATAAATTCTAATTTTCCAATTTAACAAACTTGAATTTGTAAATATCATTTTACATTTTTATATGAAATCACAATATGACTTGGTGCAAATAATACTGATGCAATAATCAATAGCACTGACCTACTCATAATCCCACTAAATAAGAACAACATTGAAGGAATAGTAGAAAGTGCTAATGCTCTGAAAACGCTGTTTTTCTTAAAACATATAATCCAAATAGCACAATAAAGCATTACCAATATGGTATCTACAATCAGATATAGTGCAAATGCTTCGTCAGACCACCACCCGAACCAAGTTCCCGGAATATTGATTATCATGAATCCGAAACAACCCAATCTCCCTACTTGTTCTGTGACCTCAACATATTTATTGTTCCACTTATTATCAAATCCATCTTTACACTTAATCGCAAATACAACATTGGGTATCATAATGACTGCAATAAAAATCAGCCCAAAAACATTAAACCATTCCATATTATCTACCATCACAAACTCTGATTTGTATTTCTGTTTGTTTTAAAAATGGGCAACTCCGATTGGAATTGCCCACTCATTGCACTAATTATGCGATTTTTTCTTGCTTGCACTTAATTTTGCATCAATTGATGTAAGTTTGATGTAAATCGCTGTTTTTTTAGTTTTTTATCAAATGAAGTACGTCCCGTCTATTTGGTAAAACGGTACATCTTTACATCATCTTAATAGAGCTTTGCACCTGCCGGAATGTGGTCATCTACCATCAGAAGATGAAGCTTTTCTTCGCCTTCTTCTTCATGAATAGCACTGAGGAGCATACCGCAAGAGTCAATGCCCATCATCGCTCTCGGTGGAAGATTTGTGATAGCGATAAGAGTCTTTCCAACCAGTTCTTCAGGCTCATAATAAGCGTGAATACCGCTTAAAATGGTTCTGTCTGTGCCTGTTCCGTCATCAAGAGTAAACTGTAACAGTTTCTTTGACTTCGGTACTGCAACACACTCTTTAACCTTTACTGCACGGAAATCTGACTTACTGAATGTATCAAAATCAACAAATTCCTCAAATAAAGGCTCTACCTTTACCTTAGAAAAATCAATCTTTTCAGACTCAGTTTTTACATTTTTTTCAGGTGCTTCAGAAGCTGTATTATTTACATCATTTTTCTTATTTACACCATCTAAGGACTTCATTGTCGGGAATTTTTTTGATTGCTAAGCTAACTCTTGTATATCCTTGTAAACCCTTGGAAAATGGGCTTTCCCGGATTCTATATACTTGGATACTCTTGGACGTTTTTTTGACTTTTGTGCGTCCAAAAGATGTCATTCGCCTTAAAATACGTCTTTTTATTTTATGCATGTACTGCTGTGTCAAACACAACAATACTTAGCAAGTATAACATATTTGCCACAGTATGAATAGGTATATTTTTCAATCTTCAAAGAGTTCAATCGCAGGACTCTTTTCTAAAAAATATCCATATTTTTTGATAATTTCTCAATTACTGATTTGGTAACATCTGGGTTTGCTTCTGCATATATGTTCATGGTAGTTGATACATCAGCATGTCCCATTACCTCTTGAATTACTTTGATGTTGGTTTCATTCTCGCAAAATCTTGATGCAAACGTATGTCTAAAGATATGGCAGGAGAATCTTGGAATCATAACAGGTTCTCTCTTCTCCTTTTTAGCAGTTACCTCTTCTTCTGAATTATGTGTATCCACAATTCTCTTGATTGCCCGGTTTACTGCTGCTGGGTTATGTGGCATCCCAAATCGGTTTGTAAATACAAAATTGGTCATCCCATCCACATTCTCAACACAAAAGCCTTCCTGCTTCTGTCTCTCATATTCTTCCTGAAGCACATCATATACCTGCTGCATCATAGGTATTCTACGATTACCAGCTTCCGTCTTTGGCAAAGATACTCTAAACTCACATTTATATGAATCATCCGCTCTCTGGTAATAGGTTAAGCTATGATTGATATCAATGATTCGATTCTCCAAATCAATATCATCCCAGCGTACTCCGATTGCTTCTCCTATTCTGCATCCAGTTCCTAACAAAAATACAAAAAATGGATACCAGTGATAAAAGAACGGATTCTTTGCTACATACTCCATGAATTTTCTCTGCTGATCCACAGTCAACGCTCGCCTTGTTTTTCTGACACCACCATTACGCTTTTTTACTTCACAGTATGCTCCGTCTACCGGATTCTTCCTTATGATATCATCTCTGACAGCAAGCTGAAATGTAGGTCTTAATACTGTGTTAATTGTCTCAAGCGTATTAATCTGTAATCCCTGATTATTAATCAAGTCTGTATAAAAGAACAACACGTCTGAGTATTTCACATCTCTTACTTTCTTCTTGCCAAATGTATCACGAATAAAATGATTCCATGTATACAAATAATTACTGTAAGTAGTGCTGCGCAATTCTGTTTTAGTTGATATGTACCTGTCAAACAAAAAGTTTACATCAGCCTTTCCTGCGACATAGATATCAAGTCCATCCAACTGGTCTTTTTGTAACTGTTCTTCTCTTTCTCGAAGTTTTACCAAAGACTTTGCATAAATGGTTCTTTTCTTGCCTAATGGATCAATATATACATATGAGTATCTTCCGTCGCCTTTTCTGTAACCCTCACCCTTTCTTAATACTCTGCCTTTACCATCTTTTCTACAAGCCATTATTCTCTCCTTTCCGGAGAAAAGAGCCTGTTCTACTGATTAGCCTGCTGCTTCATTTGTAATTCAACACCCATTCTAATCAATTGCGAAATGGATAGATTATGAGTCTCAGCATACTCAACCATTATCTGGTATTCCTCTTCTTTGAATTTAACAGTCACCTTATGATCAAAAGGTTTCTCTGCTTTTGGTCTTCCAGTTCTAGCCATCTGTATGCCTCCTTCATATCTTAATCATATTATACTTTTGGTCTGACCGAAAGTCAATACATTTTTTCTCTTTTGGCTCATTTTTCTCCATACTTGTTTGTATTTCTTCTATACTAATGCGTCATTTCTCATAATTACTTATAAAACTCGTCATCTACAATGTGGAAAGTTTCAAGATATTCGTCAATAATATCCAGATTAACCAACACCAGCTGATTCACTTTATAACATGCCTTTGCATCCTTCGCTAACTGCATAAACTTTGACACACTCATTGAATACATCTCTGCTCCTTCTGAATATCTAACAAATCTTTTATTATTAGTCTTTTTAGTTCTGCTGTCCATTTGCTAACTCCTCCATTACCATTTTGCGAGCTACAGGTAACAGATCAAACTGTCGTATCAATGCTCTGTCTATTTCTTCTCTCACGCCTGAATCCTCAATGACAGTTCCACTTTTTGCTCTAATGCAGCCTTTTGAAATTGTCTGTGCATCTTCAGGCATAAAATCAGAGATCTTACTTAATCCAAATCCACTCACATCCTTCGGATTTAAAATCACATGTACCGGAATATCCTTTAACTTACTGCTCAAAGGGACTACTGACACCTGCGGTGCACCATCATGATTGCTTGCATCACATGAAATAATTATTCCTGGTCTGATTCCGCCCTGAATGCCATGTGGGTTTTTCCCAAAATCCGCATACACGACATCAAATTTATTATATTTACCATACTTTCTTTTTTCTGTTCGTCTGCTCATATCTATGCTCCCTTCTTGATGTGCATATCCAATCTGCCCTCATCTACAGTCACCACAATGCCGCCTGCTTCAATAACCAGTCCTACCTTAAAATAAGCATCTGCGACACTGCTGGATATAGCTGCCATATTCGCAACAACTACTCCACTGATTTGCTTTTTGCGGATCATATTCACAATCTGATTCCACTGGCGATCAACATCACTCTGCGAAAAGCCATTGCGTCTCATCTTTCCAACGATTGAATATTCTTTTCTCTTTACAAATTCATGTATATATTTGCTCTGCTTGTCTTCAAGCATATTTACTTTTTCTAGTGGAGCCTGCACTGAAAGATATTCTATGCAATCCATCTTTTTAATCTTTCTTCTCATTTTCTGCCTCCTATGCTGACTTCAAAGCCTGCTCTATCATAAAATCAAATGTCTTTTTCAAATAATCCTGCTTATCTGCAGGTAACTGCTTAAGTCTCGAATCTAATGAATCCGGTGTACATTCTATTGCAAGTAAGGTATTTGCATCTGTTTCATAAACTTCCATAAGCATATACAGGTTTTTCATGCTCAAGTTTCTTCCTCCTTGCTCCACCTGTCCAAGCGTCGAAACACTTATTCCGGTTTTAGCGGCAACCTCTTCAATGAGAAGTCCTTTGTCCTTACGGATATCACGAATCACCGGACCAATTTTATATCCTTCATATTTCATCGTCGTACCCTCCATTGTCCCGTGCCATTTCTCTAAGCATCTCTACCGCCGCATCTTCTGTTTCATACTGACCAAGCCACTTCCCACTTGAATCATGTACAACTGTTCCGAATGCAGTCTGTGTAAATCTGCAATCCTTCACAGCCGGGACTTGTTTGTCCCGACCGGAATGATTTTCTGTTGTCGATCTACCAAAGGACTCCGTTAGCATCCAAAGTCCTCTGCATGAGATACAGTAATTGGCACTGGACCGACTTCAAGAGAATAGAGCCATATGCCCATATCTGTGATGGTCTTCACAAATTCCTCCAGATCATAAATGTCATCGGTGATCTCATTCAGGCTTCTGACTACTACAACCTCAAAATCTTCCTCTTTAAGTGTTGCAAAGAAAGCATTCAGTGCTTCTCTGTCATAGTCCCTTGTCATTGAGCGATCACAATACGCATCATTTATTATTACTCCATTAGGTATTGCCTGATCACGCATACTTTCAACCATCTGGACTACATTGAGTTCCGCTCTGCGTGACTTTACAAATGCAATACCCTTTGCAAGCTCCTGATTATCTGTACCTTCGTTTCCTACTAAGTTAAAATCTCTTTTTTTCATTTTGTTATCTCCTTTACGATTTCGTATTGGAGAGTTTTGGCGCCTCCACTCTCGTGGTGTGCTGTATCTCAAGCACAAGTATATTGTAATCTGCCACACCTTAATTGCCGACCGTGTACAGGCGACAATTATGTCGTGTAAACACGACAATCACTTTTCAACTGACACGCTTTTCATTGCTTTCATCATTGCAAGACACTGTCTTATCTGCAATTCATCCATATCTGAAAGAACATCCATTGCCTCAGATAATAGTTCCGACTTTTCTTCATTCTTTCCATACATTATGAAATCAACAGATACACCAAGTACGATTGCTAGATTATCTAATGTCTGTGTCTTAAAATCTCCACCATTTTCAATCGCAGATAATGCTTGTCTGCCTATACCTACTCTATGAGCTAACTCATCCTGTGATAATCCTATCTCCTTTCTTCTATCAGCAATTCGTATTCCTCTCTCATAATCCTTTTCTCTTGTCTGTGCTTTACTGCTCATAAATCCTCCTTGCCGCCCTTGGAAACGAACAAGTCGGATTACCTTTACAGCACAAAAAGACGCACGAGGAAACCAGTATCATAAATACTGTTCGTTTCCCCTGCGTCTCTGGTGCTTCCATCTTTTGATGTGCCCTTATCAGGTGGGCTATAATTTAATTTTCAATCGTTATATTCTGAAAGTTCCATTCTCAGAATGTTCCTTCATCATTCCCTCGGAATACTTCTTGAGTATCATCACTCGCTTGCATCTGTCACACTTAATTCCAATATTCTGAAGTGCTACAGCGGAATCATCACCGCATACAAAATATTCCATCATTAACTTGTTGCATTTTTTACATCTAATTTCTATAACATTTTCTTTGTTCAATTCAGTTCGCTCCTTATTCATACAAAATCATCAATTTACAATTCTGTACTCGTAAAGGAAAGGGAAATCACCTTTGCAAGCCTTTTGCCGGGAGTTCCGATGAATGTCTGCACATTCCCCGGCTTTGCTGATCTAAAGCCAACTGACATATTGTGTGCTGTCAGCACACAATCACATCAGGCTCCGGCTCTTTCCATAAACCACATATTGTTATCTTCATAGAAAAGGAATATTTCCTTTCCATCTACCACACAGGTATAACGCTCTCCAACTCCACCAGCCCTTGTACTGGCTGCTCTGCGCTTGTCTTTTACTCGTGTAATCTCATACTTTCTGCCATCTTCCCATGTTATCTCTTTGGGAATGAGCAGTCCGTCCTTTGAAAACTCTGCAAGTACATCAACATATACCTTATTGCTCAATGTAATCACCTTCCTTACAAGATTGCTATTGCTCTGGAAGCATCCATCTTCCTTGCTATATAGCCTTTTTCTTCTAATATTTTCAGATGTGCATAAACACTTGAAGTCGATGCCACCCCTACCATCTTGCATATCTCCCTGATAGTAGGAGCATAGCCATTCACACGCTGATATTGCATAATGCTTTCATACACATTCTGCTGCTTCTCTGTCAATGGTGCCCTGTCTACCAGATCAATTCTTGCTGTTTCGCCCATGTTCCGCCTCCCTCTTTTTTACTCTATTGGCACTTCTCGTTGCTAACTTGAAAAGTACCCATGTGGATGTACTGTGTGTTCTTCTTTTGCATTGACTGCCGCCAGAATCCTGTCCCGGTACATGAGTCCCCTCTGGATACTGTAAAATCCAAATCTTCTGCGTATCTCATCCACCGCTGAATCCATCTTCATCTGCTTTTCACGCTTCTCCACACTTGAGAACAAATCTATCTGCTCCCAATAATTATCTGTTACCAGATCTGCACCTCTGACACCAACACTACGGATTGGTTTGCTCCAGTTATAGTTTTCCTTAAATATCTGATATGCGTATGCAGCTATTTCTCCGGTAATGTTTGTCGCATGGTCAATCTTTTTCTGACGGGTAAAAGAGAATAATTCATTATCCCTGACACTTATCTCAACCACTCTGCACCGGAATCCATTCTCACGAAGTCTTGCTGCAACACTCTCAGCCAGAATATAAAGAACAATCTTTACATCCTCATCGCATACTAAATCCTTTGGTGTCGTTGTGCTGTTTCCCACCGATTTGATTGGAGCGTGGGCGTTCTCCAGCTTGACAGGTGAATCATCATAGCCATTAGCAAACGACCATAAGATACTGCCAATCTTTCCAAGGTGACTGTTAAGCACATCTTCATCTGTTCTTGCAAGATCACCTATGGTTTTAATACCAAATAATGCAAGCTTTCTGTTCGTACTTTTGCCAACGTATAGAAGATCTGCCACCGGAAGCGACCAAGCCTTCTGCTTAAACTCACTCTTATACATAGTAGTGATAGCATCCGGCTTCTTGTAGTCAGAACCCAGCTTTGCAAATATCTTATTGAAAGAAACACCAACACTCACTGTGATGCCAAGCTCTGACTTCATTCTCCTGCTGATTTCCTGTGCGATAAGCAATCCATCCCCTTTAAGGGAACTGCTTCCTGTCACATCAAGCCAGCACTCATCAATCCCATATGGCTCCTGTCTGTCCGTATATTCTGCATATATCTCATGAGCCATCCTTGAGAACCGAAGATATAAGTCCATTCTTGGTGATACAAATGTTATGTCCGGACAGACCTGCTTTGCCTGCCAGAGTGCCATTCCTGTTTTCACACCGTACTTCTTGGCAATATAGTCAGCTGTTAAGACAATCCCATGTCTTGCCTCCGGGTCTCCGCCTACTGCCAATGGCTTTCCTGCAAGCTCCGGATGATGCAGATGTTCAATCGAAGCATAGCAACAGTTAATATCTGAATGAAGTATTACCCTGTCTCCCATCTGTTCCACCTCCAGTGTTCTGTTCTGACATCCATATCTGTCTGTCCAAGAATATGAGTAATGTTTCTTACAGGGCATAGTATAACCCCAAGAATAATCGACTGTCAACGGACACATGTGTCCTTTTTTCTCATTATATTGGATTTTTAGCTTGAATAATTGGTACTGTTGCTATATACTATGGAGTGAAAAGAGACATTAGAAATCAACAAAATGAAAGAAAAGAGGCGTATGTATGTACTCAATCGGAGAAATCATTTCATCATATAGAAAAAAGAAAGGCTTGCTCCAGCAGGATCTCGCTGATGAACTGGCAAAGGAAGGCATTACCATTTCCTATAAAGCCATATCCAACTGGGAGAGAAATCTTGCTGAACCAAGCGTTACCATATTTTACAAAGTGTGTAGAATCCTTGGTATTACTAACATGTATGAAGCATATTTTGGAGTAAATCCTGCTGATCCTTTCTCATCATTGACTGATGAAGGCAGAGAAAAAGCTATGGACTACATCAATCTGCTCCATGCATCCGGAATGTATGAGAAGAAAATGGCTAAGATTATCCCATTCCGCAGCATTGATATATTTGAAAATGCTGTATCAGCCGGAACCGGTAACTTCCTTGTAGACGGACCGAAAGAGACTGTATGTATAGATGAATCTATCTTACCGGAAGATACTACTTTCGGTGTCCGTATTAGTGGTGACAGTATGGAACCTGAATTCCACGATGGTCAGATTGCATGGGTATTACAGCAGGAATCTGTTGCTAATGGAGAAATCGGCATCTTCGCTCTAAACGGAGAAGCCTATATTAAAAAATTGCAAAACGATACAGACGGAATCTTCCTTATCTCGCTTAATGAAAAGTATTCACCTATCAAGGTTAGTGAAAATGACCGCTTAGACATATTTGGAAAAGTTCTTGGAAAATCTGATGCTTCTGCTATTACAGGACATTACCGATAAAATTGCAAGTCCTTTTTATCGGACACATTATTTTGCATAATTGATAATAAGAAAATATCTATAGAACTGAAAGAAGGGATTCTTATGGCGGTTACCAATAATATCAGAGAAATCCGGGAGCAGCGTGGCATTTACCAGGATGACCTTGCCGCTGCTATCGGATACAGCACAAAAACTGTCGGCAGGATAGAACGTGGGGACAGTACCCCATCTGCCGAATTTATGCTACGGATATCAAAGTACTTTAATATGCTGGTGGAAGATGTATTCCATGTGGAAGATTGAGTCGGAGCAGCAATCCGGCTCACCTTCTATTTTGGACAGCTTTTCATGTCCTTATCAACAACTATAGTTTTTTGATAAATGCTTGACTGTAAACCTTGTTTATAGCTTATTATTAAGTAAAATAGAGTTGCTCGAAAGGAGGGCATAATATGACTATAAAAGACGTAGAAGAGCGAACAGGTTTATCCCGTTCTAATATCCGTTTTTATGAAAAGGAAAAACTTATTGAGCCTTCGAGAAATGAAAGTAATGGTTATAGAGATTATTCTGAAAATGATGTGGAAAATATAAAGAAGATTGCATATCTACGTACATTGGGAATTTCTATTGAAGATATACGAAGTATTATATCCGAAAAAGTAACATTGCAGGAAATGCTTGAGAAGCAAAAGGAAGTATTAAAAAATCAGATTACTGATTTGAATAAGGCGAAACTCATGTGCGAAAAAATGCTGGATGAAGAAAGTATTAGTTATGAAAAATTACAGGTAGAACAGTATGTAACAGATTTGCATGACTATTGGAAAGATAATCGAACTGTTTTCAAACTGGATTCCGTCAGCTTTTTGTATATATGGGGAAGTATGCTTACCTGGACTATGATTACCGCACTATGCTTGATTATTGGGGCTTTGTCTTATTCTAAGTTGCCGACAGAAATTCCAGTACAATGGAGTAAAGGAGTGGCAACATCCCTAGTTAATAAAAACTGGATTTTTATTTGTCCTGTTATATGTATCATAATCCGTTATTTATTAAAACCTTTTATCTATGCGAAATTACAGATGAACAATTATTATGGAGAAATTATAACAGAGTATTTGACAAATTATATGTGTTTTATTGTGTTGTCAGTGGAAATCTTCTCCATACTTTTTACTTTCGGAGTGGTAAAAAGTGTTGTTGTACTGCTATTTGTGGACACGGCAATTTTTATTGGATTGTTAGTAGTTGGTTTGGTAAAAATGGATTTGAGAGGGAAAGAAGTTTTATGATTCAAATTTTATATTTCAGAAATAACAATAAGATACTATTTTTCCCACGCCTACTATGAGAACGGCGGCTATGAGATAGAAATTGCATATACTGGCGAATAAAAGAACCGCTGTTGCATGGTTTATTGGCTTCCATGTAGCAGCGATTGAGCTGGGCACATGATACCCAGCTCTTTTACTATCTACTTTCAACATAAATTTAAAAATCACATATAATTATCCACTAAGTTATATGTAAAACTGTGCAAATCCTAATACAATTTTGCACCTGCTGGGATTGCGTCATCTAACATTACCAGATTCAGTTTTTCTTCTCCATTTACATTGTGAATTGCAGAAAGAAGCATACCACATGAATCTATTCCCATCATAGAACGTGGTGGAAGATTTACGATTGCAAGTAAAGTTTTACCTACAAGTTCCTCCGGCTCGTAAAATGCATGTACTCCTGAAAGAATAGTTCTTTCATTCTCTGTACCATCATCAAGTGTAAATCTAAGAAGTTTCTTACTCTTAGGTACTGCCTCACAATTTTTTACCTTTACAACACGGAAGTCTGACTTTGAAAATGTGTCAAAATCAACATATTCCTCAAATAATGGCTCAATCTCAATCCCTGTATTATTTTCAACAACTGCTGCCACTTCTTCTGTTACTACTTCATTGTTATCCATTTGATTGTAACTCCTTTGCATTAATTTCTCATAATAATATGTAATGTCGGTTGAAACCGCATTACTATTAGCTAGTATACCATATACATACTATTTATGGACGAAATAGGACATTTTTTTCAAATTGGTTGAATTTGACCCTATTTAACCAATCATAACCCCTATTATATAGCAGTTTGGAGTACTAATTGGTTTAATAATCAGTTTAAACAAAGAGATCTAACCAATCTTAAACCGATTAATCTTTAATATATTTTATCAACCTCAGATTCATACACCGATTCAGTATGAGTATCAAATAGCACCCACTCCACCAGATCAAACCAATCCGGTTTATCCTGCAAAAACCTATTTACTGTATGTACTGCAATCTTTGCTGCCAACTCAACCGGAAAACTATATACTCCCGTTGATATAGAAGGAAATGCAATAGACCTGATTCCATTATCCATTGCCAGCTTCATGGAATTAAAATAGCAGTTAGCAAGAAGTTCCTCTTCTCTATTCCTTCCACCATTCCATATTAGTCGGTCATTTTTTGCGGACAGTTCATACATGCTATCCTTTTCTGTTCTCTGCTCCTGCGTTTGCTCTCGTTTGATTTCTCCCTCCGTATCTTCTTGGCACAAGCAGGACAATACCTTGATGCACCAGAGCCCGGGACATATTCAACGCCGCACACCGTACAATTTTTAGCGGGCATTGCTGCCCACCGTTTTGTAGGTATGATATGTAATTCATCGACAAAGCCGATGAATTTATAGTAAATCTTGATTTCCTGCTTCACTGTTCCGTCTGCCATCTTCTCACGCTCCGAAACAAGTATCTTGTCTATGAGTGCGTTTATAACTGTTGCATCCAGTTCTTTTAAGCCTTGATAATTTCGGATAAGGGCGAGGAAGTCACGGATTCCCCGTGATTTCTCGTAGCTTTCATTAAGAGTTTCCGTCACCTCTTTCAGCCTTGCTTCAATTTCAAGCTGCTCTTTCTGGTATTTCCCCGACATCATCTCAAAATTCCGCTCGGTAATACGCTCCATGACCTTATCCTCGTAGAGAGAGGAAAACAGCCTGTCCAGTTCCGCAAGGCGTTTGTTCAGCTTCTTACGTTCTTTCTCTAATGCTTTCGCCCTGCTCTGGTCTGTTTCCGTGAGCCGCTTTTCTATGGCCCTGACCGCCTTTTCATCATTCACTGCCATATCCGCAAAACAGTTGATGTCGGCAAGAACGGCATTGAATAAATCCCTTGCTTCTATATTGTGGGCACTACACTCGCTTCTTCCGTTTCTTGCATAATTATTACATGAATACTGTACACAGTCGATAATCTCTGGGCGTTTCCTCCTGTGTACGTTCATTGCCCGCAGAGCACATCCGCAGTCCACACACTTGATAACGCCTGCAAAAATATTTACAAATCCTCCCTTGTTCTGTGGAAGCCTACGACTTGTAATAAGCTGTTGGACAATATCAAATTCCTCCTGCGTGACTATTCCCTCATGGGTATTGGGTATCACTTCCCATTCTTCGGGCAGCTTAGAGGGGCGTTTCTTGCTTTTCATATTGGCGGCAATCCGTTTGTAGCCTACAAGATTTCCCGCATATATCGGGCTTCTTAAAATGCTCCTCACGCTGTTCCCACTCCAAATATAGCGTTTGTCCTCGTTCCCCTCAAAATGACGTTCAAAGCCTGTTTCGCCACGCTCCGCCGCATAAGCGGCAGGGCGTAGGATATGCTGTTTATTAAGATGTCTGCAAATTTTGGCAACTCCATTCCCTTTTAATGCAAGGTCGAATATCTCTTTTACAACATGTGCCACTTTATCATCTATCAGCAGATGGTTGTGGTCGGCAGGGTCTTTGATATAGCCATAAGGGGCGGTAGTTCCCATGAATTTCCCCTGTTGAAACCTCGCCCGATATGCCGATTTTATCTTAACAGATATGTCAGCGGCATACATTTCGTTTAAAATGTTGCGGAAAGGCGTGATGTCCATAGCAGATTTATTCAAGGTATCTACGCCGTCATTGACCGCTATATACCTCACGTTATGCTCTGGGAAGAAAACTTCCAGATATAACCCACAATCAAGATAGTTTCTCCCCAGACGGGATAAATCTTTCGTAATCACGCAGTTTATCAGACCGCTTTCAATGTCTTTTATCATATTCTGGAAACTTGGTCTTTGGAATAATGAGGTGTGATAGCGATAGCGGCAAAAAGCTAATAAAATCAATGGTTTTGCGGACAGCGGATAGACAGGGAATGTGTTAAAAACTGAATACGCACACAAACGGCGTTACCTTAACCCCTTTGGGGGAGAAAGTAACGCCGTTTTTTTATGCCCGCAGGAAAGGAGGTGCAGCCGGAATGTATTTCACAAAGGGCAAGCAGCGGGCGTTTGAATTGCTCATGCAGCAGAAGCCGGGATTTGACCGCTATCAATCCGGTTGTGCCGGAGATGATGAAGATTGCGGCACTTGCCGTTTCTACCGCCCCGGGTGGAAATATGAGTTTTGCGTTTTCAAAGAGTGTCCCTATTGCCCCGGCAAAAGGACGCGGAAAACGCACGCCAGCATGGACAAATAGACGGGCAAAAGCCCTTGTGCCATGCGGCTTTGCAGACGCGAAAACGGCAAAGGGCATATTGCAATACCAAAACAGCCGAAAACGGCTTTCTAATTGTCCACGCATACCAAGAGAGGAAGTGAGGAAATATGGCAGTTTTCAGAGTGGAGCGAAATACGGGATATACCGTTATGAGCAACCACCACTTGCGAAACAAGGAATTGTCCTTAAAGGCAAAGGGCTTGTTGTCGCAAATGCTTTCGCTGCCCGAAGATTGGGATTATACCCTTGCGGGCTTATCCCATATCAACCGGGAGAAGATCGACGCAATCCGCGAAGCGGTCAAAGAACTTGAAAAAGCCGGATATATCGTCCGCAGCCGGGAACGCGACGAGAAAGGACGTTTGCGCGGTGCGGATTATGTCATATACGAGCAGCCGCAGCCCAAAGAGCCGGAAGCAGCTACCAGCAGCGAACAGCCGCCTACATCGGATTTACCTACATTGGAAAATCCAACATTGGATAATCCAACGTTGGAAAAACCTACGTTGGAAAAACCTACGTTGGAAAATCCAACGCAATTAAATAAAGATATATCAAGTAAAGAACAATCAATTACTGATTTATCAAGTACCCATTCCATTCCTTTCCATTCCCTAAATCCCTTGCCTTATGAGCAGGACGAAGCGGCTACGCCGCCGGAAAGGAAAAGAACGGAAGCGAAAACAAACAGCGCAATAGAGATTTATCGGGAAATCATCAAAGACAACATCGACTATGACATTCTCATTCAAGACCCCAAAATGGATAAAGACCGTTTGGACGAGATTGTAGAAATCATGCTGGAAACCGTCTGCACAGCCCGAAAGACAATCCGTATCGCCGGGGACGACTACCCCGCCGAACTTGTCAAATCAAAGTTTATGAAGCTGAATAGCAGCCACGTTGAGTTTGTTTTGGACTGCATGAGGGAGAACACAACCAAAATCCGCAACATCAAGCAGTATCTAAAAGCGGTGCTGTTCAACGCACCGAGTACCATTGACAGCTACTATACCGCCCTTGTCAATCACGACTTTTACGGCAGCAAATGAGCATAGCCGCAGTTTACCGGGAAAGGAGTTGATACCTTGCAGGAGGAAGTAACCCAAAAAACGATTGCCCTATCCGTCAATGTGGGAAAAGGCGCGGCAAGGCTTACCGAACAGGCGTTGCAGAAAGCAATCAAGAAGTTTTTGGAGCAGAAAAGCAAAGCCCCGCATGGGAAACAGACCATGCGGCAGCTTATGAAGCAAAATGCGGGTGTTTCCAACATCGAGATCACCGACAGCAATATCAAAGCCTTTGAGAGTACCGCGAAGAAGTACAACATAGATTTTTCGCTGAAAAAGGTTAAGGGCGAACAGACCCGTTACCTTGTGTTTTTCAAAGGCAGGGACGCGGACGTTATGACCGCAGCGTTTCAAGAGTTTTCCGCAAAGAAGCTGAACAGGGATAAAAAGCCCTCTATCCGCAAAGCCCTTGCCGCAGCAAAGGACAAGGCGAAGCAGCTTAACGCCGCCCGCGACAAGGTAAAGAAAATAGACAGGGGGCGCGAGATATGAAGCAGATGAACTACAAAAAGTTGATAATCCCGAATATCCCCTATGTGTTCTTTGTCTATCTCTTTGATAAGGTGGGACAGGCGGTGCGGCTTGCCCCCGGCGCGGATATTTCCGAAAAGATACTCAATATCACACAGGGATTTTCCGAAGCGTTTTCAAATGCCTTGCCGAGCGTTCACCCGTTGGATTTGCTTATCGGCATTGTCGGCGCGGTGGTTATCCGTCTGATTGTCTATGTCAAAGGGAAAAACGCAAAGAAATACCGCAAGGGCGCAGAATACGGCAGCGCACGTTGGGGCAACGCCGAAGATATAAAGCCCTACATCGACCCGGATTTTCAGAACAACATCATTTTGACGCAGACCGAACGCCTTACCATGAACAGCCGCCCGAAGCAGCCGAAATATGCGAGAAATAAAAACGTCGTGGTGATCGGCGGCAGCGGCAGCGGCAAGACAAGGTTTTTCGTAAAGCCTAATTTAATGCAGCTTCATTCTTCCTACGTCTTGACCGACCCAAAAGGCACCGTCTTAATCGAGTGCGGAAAGCTCTTGCAGCGCGGCGGCTACAAGATAAAAGTGCTGAATACGATAAACTTCAAGAAATCCATGCGATATAACCCCTTTGTGTATATCCGCAGCGAAAAGGACGTGTTAAAGGTTGTCAATACCCTTATTGTCAATACCAAAGGCGAGGGAGAAAAAAGCGCGGAAGATTTTTGGGTGAAAGCCGAGAGATTATTATATTGCGCGTTGATCGGCTACATTTGGTATGAAGCCCCCGCCGAGGAAATGAACTTTACAACGCTGCTTGAACTTATCAATGCAAGCGAAGCACGCGAGGACGACGAGGAATACCAAAGCCCCGTTGATCTGCTCTTTGCCGATTTAGAAGAACGCAGCCCCGACCATTTCGCGGTGAAGCAATATAAAAAATACAAATTGGCGGCGGGCAAAACGGCAAAGTCAATCCTTATTTCTTGCGGTGCGCGTCTTGCCCCTTTTGATATAGAGGAACTCCGGGAACTCATGTCCTATGATGAATTGGAACTTGATACATTGGGCGACAGGAAAACCGCGCTTTTCCTCATAATGAGCGATACCGACGACACCTTTAATTTTGTTATCGCTATTCTGCAATCGCAGCTTTTCAATTTGCTTTGTGATAAAGCGGACGACGAATACAACGGCAAATTGCCTATTCATGTCCGGTTTTTGCTTGATGAATTTGCCAACATCGGGCAGATACCCCGCTTTGATAAGTTAATTGCGACCATTCGCAGCAGGGAAATGTCCGCTTCTATCATTCTGCAATCGCAGAGCCAACTAAAAGCCATTTACAAGGACGCGGCAGAAATCATACTTGATAATGCCGACAGCACCTTGTTTTTGGGAGGACGTGGGAAAAATGCAAAGGATATTTCGGATAACTTGGGACGGGAAACAATCGACAGTTTCAATACTTCCGAAAATCGCGGCACGCAGGTTTCTCATGGACTTACTTATCAAAAATTAGGAAAGGAGCTGATGACACAGGACGAAATAGCAGTTATGGACGGTGGGAAATGTATTTTGCAGCTACGCGGTGTGCGTCCCTTTTTAAGCGACAAATACGACATCACGAAACACCCGAACTACAAATACCTTTCCGACTTCGACAAAAGAAACGCTTTTGACGTGGAACGGTATATGTCTACCCGTCCGGCAATCGTAAAGCCCGATGAAGCCTTTGACATATACGAAATAGATTTGTCCGACGAGGACGCAGCCGCCGAGGAATAACGGCGGCATTTTCATTTTCAACAACTTTTTTTGAGCCGCACAGCGGCAGAAAGCGAGGTTTATATGGAGTTTTTCAACAGCGCAGTTGGTGTATTGCAGACTTTGGTTATCGCGCTTGGCGCAGGTCTTGGCATTTGGGGGGCTATCAACCTCATGGAGGGTTACGGCAACGACAATCCGGGCGCAAATGCTCATGTGCCATAAAGTAACACACTGATAAATGCAGACAGCCAACCTCTATTCCGTATAAAATGGCATATATGGCATTTCAAATATGTGGTTCAGAAGTAGAAGAAAACTGAAAACAGTATTCCACAATTTGAAAGGATAGAGGTAATTGAGCATGGAAAAAACAGTATATATCACAGAGGAAGAACGGGAAAAGTGTCGCAAAGTGATTGATGTGTTTGAGGAACTGTACGAAATAGAGGACGAAGATATTTTGTTGGTTGATGTTGGTAGGTATGGCTTTGTTAAACTGCAATGCTATACAGCGTCACATGGCTTTGAGGAGCTTGACACCTATACAGACAGTAACAGCTTATTTGAGGGGCTTTGGGAGGAATGGCTTAGTCTAAATGTATTTTTGCTTGCGAGAGAAATGCAGTTAGCTGATGTTCTTTATGATGATTTATTCAACAATCTTCCAAAGGAAAAACAGTCAGAGCTTACCGGGAGAAAAGACTACTTTGCAAAAAAGGCGGGTATCACTCTGTAAAATGAATTTTGCAGAAAGGAAACGCTCTATGTAGTGGATAAAAAAAGATTAGAATGGCTCTGTATATAATAACATACAGGGCTTTTCTTTTCCGAACCAACGACCAAAAGACAAACATTGTGGAAATGTGCATAACAGGCTATGGAATCATGGATAACTCTATTCACAGCACATGGAAAAGCTAAAGTGCAGCTTTCCCACGTCCTGCAAACAGAGTTACCCACAATTCCATGATACAGTCAGTTATACACATTACGCACAATGCCGACTACTACGGAATCCAACTCATTTTTTCACAGAACAAGATTTGCTTTTACAGAAAGAGATTATAGGTTGGAATGGAGATACGGGAGCCTGCATAGAGCACAGTGGAAAAGTTGAAGAAACTGATTGAGGAAGAATTTGTCGGGCTTGTGTTTCTGTCTGCTGAAGATATGGAGTAATAGCAAATTGGGACATAGCGGTATAACTGCTTTGTCCCAATTTGTTTATTGCTTAAATTACACGTCCGTATTAGAATTGATATGCTTGCAGAAATCAAATATCTAACATACTTCTTCCCACTATAATAATACCATACAAATTTTATAAATACAAGACTGTTTATATAAGCTGACACATGCTAAACTAGCCTAGCAATGTTTCAGTAAAACTTTCTTTCATTTTTCAAGGAGGTCATAATCATTATGGGGAATAATCAGACAGAAAAAGCGTTTGAAGAAAAAAGATTAGCACAAACAATCTCTTTAGCCGAGGAACAATTAAAGCAGGCAAAAGAAGCGGCAGACAAAAAGAAATCAGAAATTATCGAAGCCAAAAAAGATGTGCGTGAAAATACAGAACACGGCATTACATCACTGTACACATCAGACGGTTTCGAGGCACTTGTTGAATTAAGCCAATATATCAATCCTGTTACAGACAAAATTATAGATTATGAAGAAGAAGAACATAAAATACTTCTGTTAGAAAAGATGATAAAATCGCCCTATTTTGCCCGAATTGATTTTAAATTTGATGATGAGGACGAATTTGAAAAAATATACATTGGACGTTCTTCTCTACGAAAAAACAGCTATCAAGAGATGTATGTTTATGATTGGAGATCGCCGATTGCCAGTGTTTTCTATCGTTTTATGACAGGCGAAGCGTTTTATGACGCTCCATGTGGACGAGTAACAGGTGAACTCAATTTGAAACGCCAATATGAAATAAAAAACGGAATACTGGAATATTTTTTTGATTCAGATGTTCAGATTGTTGATGAATTTTTAAGGCAATTACTGTCACAAAACACTACTGCTAAAATGAAAGCTATTGTTGAAACAATTCAGCATGAACAGGACGTGGTTATTAGAGATATGGAAAATGACCTGCTAATGGTACAGGGTGTAGCGGGAAGTGGAAAAACCTCTATTGCTCTCCACCGGGCTGCTTATCTTATGTATCAAGGTTTACAAACAAAGCTGTCCGCAAATAACATTATGATTATTTCCCCAAATTCTATATTTGAGCAATATATTTCAAATGTATTGCCCGAATTGGGAGAAGATAATGTTATTTCTTCCGTGTTTGAAGATATACTTAGTGAGTTATTAAATGGCAGGAAAATTCAGTCAAGAAATGATTTTTTAGAAAACTTGATTGTCAATTCAAAATACAAGGAAATTTCAAGAAATAGTATAGAATTTAAAACGTCAAGTTTTTTTAGGGAAATTTTAGACCAATTTCCCATTGATATACCCCGCCAGTGGATAGAATTTGAAGATGTTTATTATGAGGGAAAATGCGTTGTAAGCGGGCAAATTCTAAAAGACAAGATATTAGGAAGACCAGAAACACCATTAGGCATAAAATTAGAACAATTAGAAGATTATATTTTAGAACAAATATTTGGAACAGGAAAAGGGCGGGGGCATAAAGAAGAAAAAAATCTAATCAAGCAGGAAATACAGAAATTTATAAAAATTGACATTGTTGAATTATATAAAATATTATTTAGCAATGAAGCCTATTTTTATAGCCTGCTGCAAAATAGCAATCCGTCACAAAACATAAAAAATATTTGGAAATATACTAAGGAAAATTTGGAAGCAGACAGCTTGTATTATGATGACGCAATAGCAATCGCTTATTTGTATTTAAAAATATACGGAACAAATAAATATAAAAATATTAAGCAGGTAGTCATTGATGAAGCACAGGACTACTACCCTCTCCAATATGAAATATTTAATTTGCTTTTTTCTAATGCCAAATTTACTATTTTAGGAGATATGAAACAGACTCTTGCCAAAAAAGAAGATATTTCTTTCTACGAACAAATTCAAAAAATATTGAACAAGAAAAAATCTTCTCTTATTATGTTGGATAAAAGTTTCCGTTGTACGAATGAAATTTTAAATTTTAGTTTAAAGTTCATTGAACAAAGTTCACAGATAAAAAGTTTTAATCGGAATGGCGATAGCCCAAAAGTATATATTGCTGATAATTCCGAAATCTTCATTGATGAAATTGTTAAGGAAATAAAATTATGCCAAGAGAAAGGGTTTCAGTCGATATGCTTAATTTGTAAAACCGAAAAAAATTCAACCTATCTATTTAATAAAATTAAACACAAACTTGATATTCAATTAATTAAAAATGGGAGCGTATCAGATTTACAAGGCGTGTTTATCTTACCAGTATATATGTCAAAGGGATTAGAATTTGATACTGTCTTAATTTGTGATGCAGATAGCCAAAACTACCATGATGAAGATGATAAAAACCTCTTATATGTTGCCTGCACAAGAGCGCTTCACAAACTTAGCTTATTTTGTGAAAATGAGGTTAGCCCGCTGATATAGATAAATTTACAATATATTGAATTGCCTAAATGCCAAACGCAGCGTAAGTGCATATGAACAAAATGATAATAATTAGACAGACCATCTTTCTCTTTTAATGGCATTAAATTGACATTACGCTCTCTATCATATATATTTGTTGCTTACTGTCAAAAACACGACAGAAAAATATAGTTTAAATTCAACGGATAAAAGAGGTAATGAACATGGGGAAATTACTACTGCTGACACTTAACGAACAAGAGGAAACAGCGATTGACAAAATCATATCGGCAATATCTGATTATATACAGATTGAACCCATGCAGATCACAACCGCTTCCGTGTTATCTTTTCCGGGACTGGAAATAAAGCAGAACCAACGCCGGGTATTTCAAGACGGGGAGGAAGTAAGCCTTACCCGCCTTGAATACAGTACCCTTGTATATCTTGCTTCCAACCCCGGCATTGTCCTCACACGGACACAAATATTTGAAGCCGTTTGGAACATGGAAAGTGAAAGCTGCCAGTCAAGCGTTGCAAATGTGATTTACAACCTGCGGAAAAAAATAGAGCCGGACAGCCGCAAGCCCATTTACATAAAAACCGTTTTAGGTATGGGCTACAAGTTTGCTTCCGGGGAATGACAACAGAATAACCGCCGCCCGTTACAGCGGCATACCATGACAGGAAATCAGAAAAGGTTTCCTGTTTTTTTGCGCCAAAAACCGCGCTGATTTTCCAGCTTTGTCGAAAAGTTTTATCAAAAAGTTTTTCAAAACTTTGCCATATTTGCATTTCTCTGCGTAGTAAGGAGTAAAGGGGGAGTTTCGCCGTTTTCTTAGAGCAAGATTCTACCACAGTACCAAATTTCGCCTACCGGCTCATTTTGTCCTATGGGAATCTTGTTGGGGTTGCCACCCCAAGCCCGCCTTTTGCGGCTTGCGCCGCTTGAAAAAATCCACCCACGAAAGGAGGTTCACAGCCATGAAAAGATACAACACGCCCCACCGAAGCCGGGTAATCAAGACACGCTTGACCGAGGAAGAATACGCCGAGTTTTCCGAGCGTGTCACCCTCTGCAAAATGAGCCAAGCCGAATTTATCCGACAAGCCCTCATTAAGTCAAGCATACGCCCGGTCATTACTGTTTCCCCGGTCAATGATGAGTTACTCTCTGCCGTTGGGAAACTCACAGCCGAATACGGGAAAATCGGCGGCAACTTAAACCAGATTGCCCGCTGTCTGAACGAGTACGGCGCACCCTATAACGCCCTCTCCCAAGAGGTACGAGCCGCCACAGCGGAGCTTGCCGCCTTGAAGTTTGAAGTCTTGCAGAAAGTAGGTGAAGCCGTTGGCAACATTCAAACATATCAGCTCTAAAAATGCCGACTATGGAGCTGCCGAGCAGTACCTAACCTTTGAACATGACGAGTTTACCATGAAGCCCACACCCTCAACCATTTTAAGGTGATCGGCGCGGCGGCGCGGGTATTGGACGGGAAACAGCGTCTTGAAGTGCTGCATGGGATTTTCCACCCGGACGGGGAACGCTTTAACTTTGCGTGGGAATGGCTACCCGCAAGCGGTCTTTCTGTCAAAGACTTTATCGCGCCGTCCTCTTTCCGATTTGGCGACGGGCGAATGTTTCAAATGGGCGGCAAGTTTGGCGCAGTTTCCTTTTTGCAGATCGTCGCGCCGGAACTCTCCGACCGTATGCTTGCCGACTTCATGGACGCGGAAAACGGGATTATCGTCAATCTGCACATTCAGAGTATCGACCACAACGAAGCAATCAAGACGATTAAGCGCAAGATTACCGACCTTGACCGTATGAAAATCGAGGAACAGAAAAAAGCAATCCGCAGCGGCTACGACATGGATATTATTCCGTCCGACCTTGCCACCTACGGCGGGGAAGCAAAAAACCTACTCCGCGATTTGCAGAGCCGCAACGAAAGAATGTTTCTGCTTACGCTGCTTGTCTTAAACCTTGCAGATACCAAGCAGAAATTGGATAACGAAGTATTTGGAGCGGCGGCAATCGCGCAGAAATACAACTGCATTTTGACCCGCCTTGACTACCGGCAGGAACAGGGGCTTATGTCCTCTATCCCGTTGGGGGAAAACCTTATCCATATCCAGCGCGGCTTGACGACCAGCAGCACCGCCGTTTTCGTTCTTGCATTTGCTTTTTCGCTTGGCGGTAATCCTCATACAATTTGCTTTTTCTGTCGTTTAAGCTGCTATACTCCTTGCGCAGCGCGGCGAGATCGGGCAGCTTCTTTATCTGCATTTCCTTTAATGCCCTTGCCGCAGCTTCAAACAGGATAATTTCGCTTTCATGCCCCCGCAGATACTTTTCCTTGTCCCGCGACTTCTTGTATTCCTCGTAAATCGGTTTTAATTGTCGGTATGTGGTCGTGTGCTTGATAAGCAGCGACAAATCAGACATACGCTGCTCTACGTCCTTAACCGCCCTTGCCGCCGCGTCATGGGCGGTCATAATATCGGCTATCTTGCTTTCAAGTTCGCTATAATACTCAATCTTGTTTTCGGTTAGGAAGTTCATGCTTTTAGCAGCCTGTTTCAGATTATGGATTTTTGCCCACCGTTCATAGCCCGCCGACTGTTGGGCTTTGATACTGTTTTCAAGATCGACGACAAGCCGGATTTTCTTATCTTCCCGCAGCGTTTTTGTTTTGGCAACATACACGCCCTTGATACGCTCCTTTATCGCTTCTTCCGTATAGGCCGCGCCGAGCGTCTTTGTGCGGGTAAACCGTTCCTGTCCGGCAGCGCGAAAGGAAATGTATTTGCCCTGTTTGATTTCATACCCCATTTCCTGCAAGCGGCGCAGCAGTTCGTCAAAATCTTTCACTTGGGGAATGAGAGTATCTATCGCCGTTTTCAGCTTTGCTTTGTAGCTTGTCCCTTGCTTTTCGGCGGTGTATTCTGCATAGCTTTTTCCCTTGTCCTGTCCCGGTACGACGACGGATAGCCCATGCTCTTTACATATCCTGTCGCTGGTGCGCCGGATAAAGTGATAGCTTTGCTTGTTGGAATGGTACTTTTTGTAGTCAACGAAGCTAACCGCGTTGAAAATCAAGTGATTATGCAGATGGTCTTTATCGACGTGAGTTGTCAAAACAAACTCATACTTGCCGCCTAATACCGCCCCGGCAAGTTCCATGCCGATTTTGTGCGCTTCTTCCGGTGTGGTTTCTCCCACCGCAAAGGATTGTATCAAGTGCCGCCCTAAATGTGTGCCGCGATCTCCGGCAGCTTCCCGTCTGTCTTTTCGGGATTTAAGATATAGTCTATCGCAGCCTTTAAGGTTGATTTAATAGGGTGCGTCTTTGTAACCGCCATATCTCGTCCACCGCCTTTTTAATGTCCTCTATATCCTGCCTGTAAACCGTCCCCGTCGCATTGGCGCGTTTTGCAATCTGGTTGATGTTCCGGCTCACCGCTTGCAGTTCCCGGATATATGCTTTTGTGTCGCTTCGGTCAACGACAAGAATATACCCGTCTATCGCCATTTTACGGAAGTATGCCCCATACTGCTTTATGGGAAGCTGCTTCATCTTCTCGTCGATCAGCCGCTTTTCTTCTTCCGTAACGTAAAACTTCATCTGTATATTTCTCTTTCGGTTTTCCATTTCCGCACCGCCTTTCGGTATAAGGGTTTGGGATTATCCCAACAAGCACTTTTCGCAAACGGGTACTCGTTTGCTGTGCTTGCTATCTACTCCTTATCCCGTTTCAAAGGCAGCGTTTGTTGCACTCTCTTTCTAATTTGGCGCAAAAAAAGATTGCAGCCCCTATGCGCTGCAATCTCCTGCTTCCCATATTGTGAGGTTAGTCCTCTGCTTGTTCGACTTCTGTTATCTCCCTTGCCGTTGCGGTTACAATCCGTATGCCTTTATCGCTCATACCGTCCAGCAGCGCGTCAAGCTGCCGCCGCCCGGTGGATTTCTCCGCATTGCTGTTCGGGAAGAAAAATTGATCTACCGAAATATGATACCGGGTTACAAGGTCATAGAATACCTGTAAACTCGGCTGTTGTCCCTTGTTCTCGATATTCGCAAGGTAGCGCGGGGAAATATATAACTCGTCGCTTACCTTTTTGCGGCTCTCGCCGTATTCATTTCTCGCGGCTTTTATAGCTGCCCCGAAAGCCTTAAAGTCGTACAATGGTACGGGTCTTTTTGCCATTTTCATTCACCCTGTTACATTTTACAGTTCACCTTTCTTTTTGGATATGTCCACACAATTCATATCATTAGGTTAAATACTTCCTGTTGTGTATTGACAGTAGACTGATTTTCTGATAAAATAAAATTTATGTAAAAGGAGGCGGCGTTTATGTTGCATAGCATGCGTATTAGATAAGCATTGAAAAAAAGGATTTTCCCATTTTCAACATGGGCTTTTTTGTCATGCTTATTTTGCGGATGCTATACAAAAAACTAACGACGTATAGATATAGTATTGACATAGTGCAAGCTATGCCTTAGTTTTGTTGTACTGCTCTGTGCATTATAAATGCAGGTCAATGCTCATGTTGAGGATTGACCTGCATTTTTTTGTGTAAAAAGGACGAGTGAAATATAATGCTTAAAAAATATTGGATAAAATGTCCGATTTGTAACGGAAAGACGAGAGTTCAAGTATTTCATAATACTGTATTAAAAGATTTTCCTCTTTTCTGCCCTAAATGCAAATTGACGCATATCATTGATGTAGAAAAATTAGAGATTGTAATCAAAAATACAGAAAAACAAACTTTTATTATTTAGAAGAAAGGATATAAAAATGAAACGTTTACCTAAATATACGCCTGCGGAAGTACGGAATGATCCATACGGATTTACTTACAAAGAAATGTCGGAAGTTATTGGCGAGAATGAAGCAAAAGCCTTATATGAAGAATTATATAAGCAATTACCACGCAAAAAAAATCTATCAATGTTGGTAAAAAATATTTGCAAAAGCAGTGATACTGAAAAGTATGTTTACGAACTGAAAGACAACAAATACATTGAAACGGTTTTTATCAAGCGGCGAGATGGTGGAACTGTTTGCGTGAGCACACAAGTCGGTTGTCCTGTTGGTTGTATTTTTTGTGAGTCCGGGCGAAATGGCTTTGTTCGTAATCTAACATCGTCAGAAATCGTACAACAGATTATATTGTTGCGTCGAAAAGTAAACCGTATCGTTTTTATGGGTATGGGAGAGCCTTTATTCAATTATGACAACTTGATAAAAGCAATCCATATTCTCCGAGATAGATATGGGCTCAACTTTCCAACCGACGGCATTACCATATCAACAGTTGGTCCGGTCGATCAATTAAAAAAATTGCGCGAGGAACATCTTAAAATTCAGTTGACAATATCTTTACACGCAGCAACACAATCTGCAAGAAATCGTATTATTCCTCACATGCGCATATATGCTATTGAAGATGTTGTTAAGCAAGCCTTATCCTATTCTGAAAGGCATAATCGCAAAATTGTCTTTGCGTATTTGCTTTTACCGGGTATAAATGACCGGCCCTCAGATGTAAGACAACTTGCAAAATGGTTTCGGGGCAAAAAAGTTATGATTAACGTGTTACAATACAACCCAACAAGCAATTCAAGAATTAAAGCACCACAGAAACGGGAAATAGTTGCATTCAAACATCAATTAGAGCAAGCAGGACTTGAAGTTACTATGAGAGTTTCTCATGGCAGAGAGATTAACGCGGCTTGTGGACAGTTAGCTAACACATATAATAAATTCAAAAAAAATGATTAAAAGTGCCAGACGCATAGACGCAGAGCCGATAACGCATTAGGTCAAAAAACCTATGTGTTATCGGCTTTTTTATTTAATATTGCGCAAAAGCCGCTGTTCCCTATTATAGAATGGATTGCGGGTAGTGTATTAAAGTCGCCCTTTTTTAAGGATACGGCGGTATCGGGGAGGTATCGCCGTGTCCATTTTTATTTACTGTAACCCGCCTAATGCTTTGCGGTCAAAAAAAGCTATGCTCCGCAAGCGGGATATTCCGGCTATGAATGTGAACTGTCAATACATTTAGCTACTGCTTACATTTCCTTTGCGCCCGTCCGCGTCTTGCGGACGGGCGCATTTTGCTTTTTTCAACTTTTTTCTGAAAAGCGCACTCAAGAGCCATCTCCCGAACGGGTACGGAGCGAAAGGGGCAGAGAGGACAAGCCCTTAACTCCCGTCCTCTACTCCACGCGGGAAGGAGGTGAACTCTATGGAGCTATCTTCTTCCGACAAGGAAAGAATACAACATCAGTACGACGCATTAGCAAAGAAAACTTTGGTCGGCGAAGCGAAAAGCCACCGCCGCACTCTTGCGAAACGCGCAGCACGCGAAGTTACTTTTTCGGATTTGAGCGAAAGCGAACTCGCGCAGCTTTTCACAACGGACGAATACGAAAGCGATTATTTCCGTTTTCAAGTGTCCGGCTTTGATGTACTCGTCAAAAATGAACTGCTTGCCGAAGCCCTTAACGCTTTGCCCGAAAGGAAACGCGACATTATCCTTTTGTCCTACTTCTTGGATATGAGCGACGCGGAAATTGGCGAACTGCTGAATGTTGTACGCACGACGGTTTTCCGGCACAGGAAATCCGCGCTTGCGAAAATCAAACAGTATTTGGAGGGAAAAGCAGATGATGAATACCGTTAGGAAGTCTGAAAATCTGTTGCCGTTCCCTGTCATTTCCGCAGCGGCAAACGGCGACACAACCGCCATGTGCGCGATCTTGAAGCACTACGAGGGTTACATAGCGAAACTTTGTACCCGCACGCTGAAAGACGACGCGGGCAATACCTATTCCTATGTGGACGAGGAAATGCGTAACAGGCTGCAAGTGCGCCTTATTACCCGCACCCTTGCTTTTCATGTAGGATAATCTTTTAGCCCATGCGGGGAGCGTGTCCCCTTTCCACGCTTCCCGTTATGGGCTATTTGTCGTTCCGCAAAAGCATATCCGCTGTTGATGTGCTTTTGCAGGCCGACAAAGCCTTATTGTTCTTTGACAAAGAAAGCGGCCTTTGGTGCGCAGCATAACAGGCAAACGGGTACATTCCGTCTGTACCGAGCCAGTCGGCGGGTACGCCATGACAGCTTTTCCCCATAGGGGAAAAGCCGAGCGAGAACTACCGCGCCGTAAAACAGGTTTAGCAGCTTGTGGGCGACGACATACAAGGCGGCACAATGATACTCCCGCGTTGAACACCCTCAAAGTATTGCGCGGCGCACCCATAAGCATGGGCCGGGGTGAAACTCCCGTGAGGTTGCAGCTAACAACCGCCCGTTTTTGCCTTTTGACGAATATAGTTTATCCATACAGGAAAAGGAGGTTTTTCTAATGGATAAAAAACAGACAATTACAACCGAACGCAAAATAGGGAAAATCACCTATCTTGTTCAAGCGTTGCCGAGTGAAAAGGCAACCGATACAATCCATAAAAAGATTGAGAAACTCATTGTAAAGGATTTGCAGAAAAAGCCCGGAAATCCGGGATTTTTAGCGTCCGAGTAGTGCATTAGGCGGCGGGATATGGTATAATGATAGCAACACATTATACCTGTTTATTCGGCTGTCGGAAAGGAGGACTAATGTTACAGTCGAATAAAATCACCGCCCTTTACTGCCGTTTAAGTCAAGAGGATATGCAAGCCGGAGAAAGCGGAAGCATACAGCACCAAAAAATGATACTTCAACGCTATGCGGACGAACACCATTTTTTGAACACAAAGTTTTTTGTGGACGACGGATTTTCCGGCGTGAGTTTTGAGCGCGAGGGGCTGCAAGCGATGTTGCAGGAAGTGGAAGCCGGACGAGTGGCGACGGTCATTACCAAAGACCTTTCCCGTCTTGGCAGAAACTATCTGAAAACGGGCGAACTCATAGAGATTGTATTTCCCGAAAACGGAGTACGCTATATCGCGATCAACGACGGAGTTGACACAGCGCGGGAGGATAACGAGTTTACCCCCTTGCGGAACTGGTTTAACGAGTTTTACGCCCGCGACACAAGCAAGAAAATCCGCGCAGTTAAACAGGCACAGGCGCAAAAAGGCGAGCGCGTCAACGGGGAATATCCATACGGCTATATCCCAGACCCGAACAACCGCCACCACCTTATACCCGACCCGGAAACCGCGCCGATTGTCAAACAGGTTTTCGCTATGTTTGTTAGCGGCGTGCGTATGTGCGAAATCCAAAAATGGCTTGCGGAAAACAAAGTCTTGACGATTGGAGCGTTGCGCTATCAGCGTACAGGACAGGCGCGGTATCAGCGGGCAATGATCGCCCCCTATACTTGGCCGGACAAAACGCTCTATGACATATTAGCAAGGCAGGAATATTTAGGGCATACCATAACCGCGAAAACTCACAAGGTATCCTACAAGTCGAAAAAGACCCGGAAGAACGAAGAAGAACAACGCTATTTCTTCCCAAACACCCATGAGCCGCTTGTTGACGAGGAAACCTTTGAACTTGCGCAAAAGCGGATTGCTACCCGCCACCGCCCGACAAAAGCAGCGGAGATTGATATTTTTTCCGGCTTGCTGTTTTGCGCTGGTTGCAGACATAAGATGTATTACCAACAGGGCGTAAATATCGAGCCGCGCAAGTTTTCCTATTCTTGCGGCGCATGGCGCAACAGGGCAAGGACAGGCAGCGAGTGTACCTCTCATTATATCCGCAAAAACGTACTTCTTGATTTAGTGCTGGAAGATATGCGGCGGGTTTTGCGGTATGTTAAGGAACACGAACAGGACTTTATCTGTAAAGCTACCGAGTACGGCGACATGGAAGCGAGAAAGGCATTAGCGCAGCAGCAAAAGGAACTTTTCAAAGCACAGGCGCGTATGACCGAACTTGACACGCTTTTCCGCAAGCTGTATGAGGACAACGCATTAGGCAGACTGACAGATGAACGGTTTGTGTTTCTAACTTCCGGCTATGAGGACGAAAAGAAATCCCTTGCCGCAAGGATAGACGAGTTACAACAGCAGATCGCAACCGTTACCGAGCGAAAAAGGGATATATCAAGGTTTATTCAGATTGTCGGGAAATACAGCGACATACAGGAATTGACCTATGAAAACGTCCATGAGTTTATCGACCGTATTTTGATACATGAATTAGACCGGGAAACCAACACCCGGAAAATCGAAATCCATTATAGCTTTGTCGGACAGGTTGATACCGAGCAGGAGCCGACGCAAGTTGTCAACCATGACCGCCGCAACATGGTAGATGTAAAAAGTATCGCTATCTAACCCCAGCAAAATTTGTACCAGAATAACCATCGTCCACATACGTTTTTGCTATGTGCCATCCCTGCTTTTTCACATAATCCGTGAGGATGGATTTCTGTGTCGCAATGCTCGCACTCTCGTTATCCGTACCATCGTCTTTAGATAAGCGGCAATAAATGCCGACTAAATAGATTTTCTTTTCTTCTTTGATTCCTGCCATACTGTAAAACCTCCGTATCTGTCCTATCTGTTTTCATGTCCCATTGCGTACATTCTAAGCGGACAGCCCCTCATTGTCGAAGGTGTCGCCCTCGGCAATCTTCTTCCGAATATCCTCGGAGATAATCGGGACAAACGCTTCTGTAACGGTCTGTGTGCCGACATATTCACGGCTGATTATCATCTGCACTGGTGCTTTTGGCACGATACGCTTTCTCTTTTTATCTGCTTTCTTATCCTCGCCCATACTTAAATCTTCCTTTCCAGACAGGGCAGGGAAGAGTTTGGAAATGTCCCCGCCCTGCCAATCAGATACCATTAATCCTCGCTGTTTAATTCTTTCTGTAATGCTTTAAGGAGTGCCGCCGCTTCATCAGCGTTCAGCGTGATTCCCTTGCCGCACTTTTCACGGTTCGGGGAAAAGCTGCGGATGTCATACTTCGGCTCTTTCCCATTCCATGAAATGAGATTGATTTCCTTTGTGTAGCCACTGTCGCCCGTAGACAATACTGCGATTTCCTTTACGATTTCATACTGGATTTCTCTCATTCTCCATACCTCAACTCTCTGTATTTACTTCCCGAAAAAAGAAGATTAGCGGCTGTCACGGTTGCGTTTCCTCTGCAACTCACGCTCCAAAAGTTTGATGATGGTTTCCTCCATCTGCTTCGGCGTTGTGTTCTTCGGAAAGTATTTTTTCAGCTTGCTTGTGTTGATTTTCAAGGTTTCTTTCTGGTTGCCCTTTTCCTCCGTCATAATCGCAAATATCGTATCCATGTCAAGCCGCCCGCTCTGGCTTAACTGTTTCATCCGCTGTGCCTGTGAGAGTGAGGGCGTTGCTTCTTCGCTCTCCATCGTGGCAAAGAGGTTTTCCTGCTCGTCTTTCTTCAAGAAGGACAGTTCCACCGCAGGCGTGAGGGCGATTTTCCCCTCGTCCACCATCTGCAAAATCGGCGGTATCAGTTCCGTCAGGCGGATAAAACGCTGCACGGTCATCCTGCCCACGCCGAAGCCCTGTGCCACCTTGTCGTCCGTCCGCAACTTCGTCACAACTTGTGACGAGGTTAAGTCTGTGCGGAAACCCTGCCGCTTCATGGCTTCGGATTTCATCTTGTAAGCAAACGCCCGCTCCGATGGCAGGATATTCTCACGCTGCAAATTGCTGTCTACAAGGGTGATGATGGCTCGGTCACGGTCTAAGGGCAGGACAAACGCAGGCACGGTATTTATCCCTGCAAGTTCAGAAGCACGGACACGCCGCTGTCCTGCAATCACTTCATAACCGTCCCCGTCCTCTTTCGGGCGTGTGATTATCGGCGTGACAATGCCAAATTCCTTGATGCTTTCCGCTAACTCTGACAGTGTTTCATCTTCTGCCACATGAAACGGATTGTCGGGGAACGGGTACAAGTCTTTGGTCTTTAACACCTTAAAATCCTGTTTCTTCATTCACATATCTACCTTTCTTTCGCTCTGCTTCTATGATTTTTCTGCAATTCTTCCAACACTTCGGGCGGTATTTTTGACAGCAGCCGCCCCATCTGCTCGTTGGTTCTCTGCAATTCAAATATCTTCTGATTCGCTTTCTGCACCTTTAGTTCCTGCTCGTACTTTTCATCACGCATACGCCCCGCATAGTCTGATTCCTGCCCAATTCTCTCTTTCAAACTGTCGATATACGCCTGCTGTTTCCCGATTTCCTTAGAGAATTTCTCCACGTCTGGCAGCCATGCAGAGAGTAAATCTAACGCTTTATCCCTTTTCTTCCCTGCGTTAAAGGCGTTGATGTCGGATAGGGCAGACACGATTTCTTCATACTGTTTATCAAGCCTGCCGCCTAATTTATAGAGCCATGTGGGGACGTGTTTCCGCTTGGTTTCCATTGAGGACTGCCCCCGTTCAAGCTGATTCCACCGTGAGGACATCCGCTCATGGTAGGCGGTCTGCCACTCGGATAATGATTTCTGGTTGCCTAAGATAGCTTTCGCTGACAGCTTATTGTCTGGCGTAATCGGCACAAAGCAGAGGTGCATATGGGGCGTTCTCTCGTCCATATGGACGACAGCGGAGAGGATATTCTGCTTTCCAACACGCTCCGAAATGAAGTCAAGAGCCGTCTGGAAATACGCTTTTTGTTCTTCGGGCGGTAACTGGTTCATAAATTCTGGTGAAGCTGTGATGAGCGTTTCCACCATCATCACGCTGTCTTTCCTTGTCCTGCACCCCGCTTCGGCTACCATGCGGTTAATCTCTTTCTTGTAGGTGTACTTTGGTGGTGCTATGAGATGGTAATTGTTTTTAGAGCGTTCCATATCTATATCTGGGTTGCTTTTGTAGGCTTCTTTCTTCCGCTCGTTGTGGCGTTCACAAGCCGCAACGCCGCCCGCTTTTCGTTTCTGGAAACGCAGGATTGCATAAGGCATAGGCGGATTCCTCCTTTCTTTCGGCGGGTGACCGTCCTTTGGGGTGACAGCGGTGACGGTGGTGACAGCAGTTTTGGGATACCCCCTGCCGACTGCCGCAACTGTCACCCTCACCCCCTGCATGACGGTCATGTCGATGATGACGGTGTTTTTGGGATACCCCCCTCGCAAGAGCCGTCACCGTCATGCCGCCATTCTTTTATCCGAAGCCGTAAGGCGTAGGATAGCAGGGCACAGCCCTGCCTTAAGGGAGTCCAGAGGGAACGTCTGGCACACGACTTTGCAGGGCAAAGTGTAGTGTGTTACACCCTGTAAACGCAGTCGGAAAAATCGGAATGATTTTTCTGACCGCAGGGGTGGTTTTACACGACCGAAAAGGGCGAGTAAATCTCACGCCTGCATTTTGCGTTTACGGGGTGTTCTCCCGTAGGGATGACAGCGGCAGGGTATCCTAAAATCACTGTCACCACCGTCACTGCTGTCACCCGCAGGGCAGAGCCGCCAGCTTTACATGGCTTTAAGCGTCAATGACAGTAACAGGGGGGTATCCTAATATCGCTGTCACCACCATCACCGCTGTCACCCGCCCTCCTTGCAAGGGCAATCCGCCTGCCGTCTTTCCTGCGGCTGTACTGGTAGCAGATACGGTTCTCGCTTAAAAATGTGGTGCGGTATTCATTCAGCCATTTCGTAATCACCGTGGGTATGGTTTCCGTTTCCCCCATAGCGGCTAACAGTTCCGTTGCCGTGCCTATCCATTCTTCCTTATCCCTCATAAAATCCACCAACCGAAAAAGGACATCTGGTATCGTTTCTTTCGCAAGCTGCTCCTGCGTTTTCCGCTCCACAAGCTCCCAACGGCAATCACGGAAACGCAGCGTGTATTCCTGATAAGGCGTGTCCCTGCCCGTCACATACAGCTTGGCGGTGTCAGACGCACGTTTCTCCTTTTCCAGAACAAAGGTAGCGTCCGCACTCCCCGTTAATCCTGTCGTCCCAGACACCTTGTTGAACACGTCGCTGTCATTCTGCTTTCGGATGTGGTGTACGACAATGACCGCCAGAGAGTGCCTGTCGGCAAAGTCTTTGATGAGGGAGATGTCCCCATAGTCGCTTGCATAGGCATTGTCTTTTGAAGCTGTACGGACTTTCTGCAAGGTATCAATGACAATGAGCCTGCTGTCTGGGTAATCTTTCAGATAATCTTCAAGCTGCACGATAAGACCGTCTGACAGCTTGCAGCTTGCCACGGCAAAGTGGAGCCGCCCGCTTGCTTCGTCCGTCAAACGAAATAACCTGTCCTGTATGCGGCAGAACGTGTCCTCAAGGCAGAGGTAAAGCACATCGCCCTCCATTGTCGGCATATCCCATAAAGGGATTCCCTGCGACACGCATAAGCATAGCTTCAGCATGAGCCAGCTTTTGCCTATCTTCTGTGAGCCGCAGAACAGCGATAAGCCTGTCGGGATAAGGCTGTCCACCACAAAGGATGGTTTCTCAAGCGGTTCATAAAGGAGCGTTTCGGCGTTGACTGTCTGTAACTTCTGCATGGCTTTCCTCCTTTCGGGCGGTGTCTTTGTTTTCGTTGCACATAGGCGTTGACCTCCTTAAAAATAGATTTACTCCCACGGAAAAAAGTGAGAGTATGTAATGCCGCCAATCCCACACAAATAAAAAACAGATTTCTTTTTCGGGCGGTGTCGGTCACGGTTGGAGATATTTCTTCAATTTCCGCCTTTACTTTCTCCTTTGCAATCGCAACAGATTTCTGTATTGCCGAAGCGGTGCAATGCTCCATAGCGGCGATTTGGTAAAAATTGAACTCATACTCGTAGTAGAGCAGGAAACGCCGCCTTTGTATCTCTGGAAGGCTCCCAACCGCCTTATAGAGCGTTTCATTCCGTTCTTCCTCAACCATGCGTTCATCAAGGCTCTTAGGCACACGCAACGCCCGTCTGTAAAGGGTTTCGTCCCATACCTCGTTAAACTCCCTGTGCCGCTCGTCCCATTAGAAAAGATTCCTGTTCCTGCGCTCCATCTGCCGAAACTCCATAAAGAACTGTTCCGACACTTCCAACTCGTGGGATTTGCCCTGCCCGTCCTTAAAGCTGATAAAATACCTTGTGCCGCTTTCCGTGGATTCCTCCCGAAGCGTGTATGCCTTAACCCTGTATGCCATCCTGTTGTCCTCCTGCAAAAAATGAGTGAGGGGATTTCCATCCCTCACCCAGTAGCCCGCAGGATGGCAGGCTGTTTTAGAAGCTATAAAATTTTCCGCAGCTTCTTCCGCAGATGGTCTAACCTCGCATAGATGGCACCAGTCGTCAAATGCACAAGCGGGGCAATCTCCTTTGTGGAATACCCCTGCATTTTCAGCAGGACGATTTTCAAGGTACGCCCGTCCACCGTGACTAATACTTGATAGAGATTTTCGCTCTCAATCTCTTCCAGTAACTCCGCAACCGTACCCACTTCCGCCTGCCGCTCCCTGCCTGCCATGTCCTCAAGATATTCCGCAACGTCATTCGTCCATCGGTAAAACCGCCTGTTGGAATTGAAGTCTGCCCTGTCCGCCATGCGTATCTGCTCAATGGTCGCTTCATCAACGCCGCACTCACGCAGCAGCTTTTCCTCCGCTTCTTTCCAGATACGCCATTTCCTGTCCTCCCGTCCGTGGTTGTATGCCATTCTTACTTCCTCCAATCAGAATTGATTGAGAGGGCAGAGAAAAGCCCCCTCATCTTCCCAAAGGAAAAAACAAGGGGGCTGAACGCCTTAAATTTTAATTTTCTATTATCTTTCTTAGTTTTATTAGGATTCTGGCTTTGCGTTTGTTTACAACGCTCTGGGTTATGCCCAACCTCGCCCCGACTTCACGCTCGGAAAGTCCGTCAAAAAAGATTGCCTGTATCAGCTCCTGTTCACTATCCGACAGCAAAGGCAGGGCGGCTTTCAGCCTGTCCACCATGACCGCATTGACAACGGTTTCTGCAATGTCCACCGCTTCATCAGTGATAAAGTCCAGAGGATTCCCCTCGCTGTCCGTAAATCCGTCGAGAGATAGCAGTCTATTCTTTGTATCTAATTTTTGCAGATAACGCCACCGTTCCTTGTCACGGTAGAAGTCTGTGTATTGCTCCCTCACGACTTCAAGCAGACAGCCTTGAATGGGGATAAACAGCTTGTCCATATAGGTCTGGTCGGATTCCCTGCAACGGCAGAACTCCGTGTAGGATAATTCCACATAGCCGCCACTTTCTCTGATATATACCTTTCTTGGTGCATATTTCACCATAAATACCTCCCATCTGAATTTTTGAAATGTAAAAAATCCAGATGGAGAGGCGGAGAACGACACCGCATATCAGAAACAGCCCTACGGCACTTTCCAACAAAAATCGACAAAAGAAAAACCGCAAAGGCTCTGTGACCTTTACGGTTATAGGAAATAGTAATTCTATTGTATGGAGATTGTACTTCTACTTTCAAGGTGAGAAGTACCGTTGCACTGGCAGAAATTTTTTAACTGGTTTCCTGCCGTTCTCTGATATGCTATGTATTGATAAATTTTGCTTCGTATGAGCAGATAGATAACTGCCCGAAAAAAGGACATAAAAAAATCCCTCCAAATTTAAAAACAAATTCAGAGGGTAATTTAGGGTATAACAAAATAACCCACCCGAATATCGTTTTTTTATTTGGTGAGTTTGTTCTTTCAAATACGAAACAAATGCTCATGTACGGTAAAGTATCACAAGAAAATTATGTCGAATTGACAGCCGCCTCCGCTATACCGAATAAGGAAATAAAGAGTCCTCAAATTTTGCGCTACTAAATGAAGACGAGCGGAAGTAATCTCCCGCTCGTCAGTAAACTTAACTATGCCATATCAATCCCGCTTCTTTCCCGCCACCGGCACTAAGAACAGCGCGGGCAACAGCAGGAAAGCGGTACAGACCAGCCCCCAGGGTATGGACACCTGCTGGGCTACCAGCCCCACAATAGGCCCGCCGATGATCTGCCCGAAAGAGTCCAGCTGTCCGCTGGTGGAAAAGACTGTGGCGCGCATTTTCTCATCCACTTGGTCGTTCATCCAGGCGGCCAGCACAGGCTCCTTGATGGTGCGCATAAGCCCCGCCAGCAGGAACACCAACAACATGAACCAAAAGCTCCGCCCCACCGCGAAGAGAACCAGGAACAGGATATACCCGGCGCTGGTGGACATGACCACACTGGTTCGGCTGACAGTCCCTTTTTTCTCCATGCGGGCGATGAGCAACTGAGAAGCCAGAATACCTAAGCCGTTGCCGATAAGACTGATAACACCGAACCAAGTGACGCTGTTCAGCGGCCCGATAACGGGTATTACCGTGTCATCCAGAAAATGAGCGGTGGAGAGCCGGTCAAAGCCTTCACTGGCAAGTCCCCCGCATAGTGTGATTGCTAAGAGCGCCAGCAACACAGGTGCGCCTTTCACAAAGCCCAGGTTGAGCTTGAACAGGCAGACAAAGTCTTTAAGCAAGCCCTGCCGTTCCTCAATAGCAGGGGAGAAGTTGGTTTCTGGCATGATGCGAACCATCACCAGCCCCAACAACAAGCACAAACTGCCCCCCAAGATGAGAGGCATTTGCAGGTTTATGTTTCCCAGCAGTGTGCCCAGCACCACGCCCAGAACGCCGCCGATTTGCCCCATTTGACTGCCCCGCAGGAACACCTTGTCTATGGGTTTGTCCTCTTCCTCCGAGGCAATCCACGCCTCCAGAGCGCCGGTGATGAAGGTATCACCGCAACCCCAGACAACCTGGGCCAGCAGAACCGGCGCGAACCACGGTAGCGCACCCTCCATCAGAAAGCCCAGGCCGTAGAGGAACATTCCAATCAGCACCGAGCGCCGACGGCTATACAAATCCGCCACCACACCGGTGGGCATCTCGAACAGAAAGCAGGAGGTCTCCTGAACCGTCCCTACCAGGACAAGCTGGAAAGCATCCAGCTGCACCACCTCCAGGTGGTACACGATGGAAAGCACTGTGGACATAGAAACCGCCAGGGAACAGACAAATCGGAACAGCAGGTAGACAGAATATGCCTTTGAATTTTTAGCAAACATGAAGTTACATTCTCCTTTCAAATCTCATTTTATATGACTTTTGCAAGCTGTTAAGCTAACTTGTGGAACATATGCCGAACCTTATCTATACGGCTATTCGGGCGGCGGGGTTGGCAAATAAATTTACCAATAGCTGGCTGGTATCCTTTTAACTCTGTCAAGCAGACTCCCTGCCCATTTGTGAAATAAGTTAAATCGTTCCTGTATTCTTGAATACATCTAGCAGGGATTTCTCCTTTCAGAATGACCTCGTCATTCTTTATCTGAGTACTTACAATATCTGCACAATACCTTGGAGCATCATGATACGCCCGTGAGAGATATTCCTGCGGTGCATAAATTTCAAAGTGGAGATATGGCTCTAATAGTTCTGTCCCTGCTTTTTTTAAAGCCTGCTCCAATACGATAGGGGAAAGCAGCCGAAAGTCTGCGGGGGTACTTACAGGACTATAATACAATCCATATTCAAAACAGATTTTACAGTCTGTCACTTTCCATCCATACAGCCCCTGCTCGCAGCCATAAAGAACCCCCTCCATAACCGCATTTTGGAACGATTGATTTAAATATCCAAGTGAAACTCTGCTTTCATACTGCACTCCGCTTCCAATAGGGAGCGGCTCTATGGACAACCCGACAGAAGCCCAGAAAGGATTTGGCGGGACTTCTATGTGGATGGTATATTCTGCTTTTCTAAGCGGTCTTTCCATATATATAACAGTAGGCTCTTTTATTTCTGCCTCCACATGATATTTTTCCTCAAGGATGGCACAAATGACTTCCATCTGCACATTCCCCAAAAAAGATAACATAATCTCATGGGTAACAGTATCAATGTCAAAATGCAAAAGAGGGTCTGTATCAGCAATCTCTGCGAGGGCATTTAACAGGGCTTCCCTTTGCTCCGGCTTTTGCGGCTCTACCGTTGTCCGAAGTAATGGCATGGGATTATCAATCCGTGTTTTGTGAGGCAGGAGTTTTTCATTTCCCAGGATATCGTTCAGTTTCAAAGTATCATCAGCTAAAATAACAATTTCTCCCGGACAGGCATGGTCAGCCGGGACGATTTCACCATTTGACGGAATACACATCTCTGTGATTTTTATTTTCTCTTTTTCAGATATTCTAATAACATCCCTCAAATGCAATGTTCCGCTATATATACGCACATAAACAAAACGCCGCCTTTTCTCTGAATATTCAATCTTAAAAACCTGCCCGCATAGTTCAGATTGACCTTCAGGCGTTGATGAATAAAATTTACTGGCAATTACTTCTATAAGCTGCCGAATCCCCAGATTGTTTTTAGCGCTTCCGTGATAAACGGGAAATAACGTTCCGTTTTGGAATCTCCTGTTTTCTTCCTGTTCCAGTTCTGACATTTTAAACGGTTTCCCTGACATATATTTCTCTAATAGTTCATCGTTTCCCATAATTACCGCATCCCACTGTTCCATATCGTCATTGTCCGTTACATTTATATGGGGATGCTGCCCAACCTTTTGCTTCACTATAATTTCCGAAGAAAGCTTTGCTTTCATTTCCCGATATACCATTGGCAAATCAATCCCCTCTTGGTCAATTTTATTGATGAAAAAAATTGTCGGAATCTTCATTATCTGTAGTGCATGAAACAGTATACGGGTCTGTGCCTGTATGCCATCCTTTGCAGAAACTAATAATACTGCTCCGTCTAATACGGATAAAGAACGGTATACTTCCGCCAAAAAATCCATATGGCCTGGCGTATCTATAATGTTGACTTTTACATCCTCCCACTGAAAAGATGTCACTGCTGTCTGGATAGTGATTCCCCTTTGACGCTCCAAATTCATTGTATCTGTCCTTGTTGTGCCTTCATCTACGCTCCCTAGTTCTGCAATTGCACCACTGGTATACAATAAACTTTCCGTTAATGTTGTCTTTCCTGCGTCAACGTGAGCCAGAATGCCTAAGTTAATTATTTTCATGTGATTTTCCTCCTATCAACACCCAAAAAAGGGCATAAAAATACCCAGTGATAAATACTCCTATCACTGGGTAAATAACTCCAATAGCCCCAAAACACTTATATGTTTTCGGGCATATAAAATTACATGATAAAAGTATTCTTAAACTGGGTACAAAAAACTAAGCCCCATATTAAAAGTGAAACGGGACTGCTACTTTTTGTTCCCACTATCAAATTGACAGTTTATTTAAGAATACCTTGCCGCATATTTATTAACTCCTTGTATAATACTGAATCTAATTATATTCCTTAACCCTTTATTTGTCAAGCTGACAAACTAAAGCAGAAAAAGCGGCAGGATTTCCCCCTGCCACTAATCATCTGTTTATGCAAAAATAATTTCCTTTTCCACAATCTCCCTCGCACAAGCCCTTATGTTATTGAGGCATCCTGTCCATTCTAAGGCGTTTTCTGCCTTTAGCTGTTCCGTTATGCCCTGTGCCTGTTTCATACCCTCTATGAGCCTTTCAAAGCGTTCCTGTGCCTGTCTGTTGATGTCGGCAAGGTAGGCGTTTAGCCTGCCGCTTGTAAGAAGATTGGTGTATGTAACTTTACGGTACTGTTTTAGATAATCTAAATGCCGTTGCCCCCAGATGCCTATTGCCTGTTCTTCTTCGGCGGGTACAGTTAAGCACGGTATCAAATAATCCCCTTGCCTTTCGTATTTGCCGCCCAGTTCCTCAAATAATGATTTTGCCATTGTCTGTTACCTCCACATTCTTTTTTATTTTGAATGTCCGCAAAATCCGTCCTACATCGGTCCTACAGTATGTATCACATAATCACATGACAGATTATATCCTTTTGTTATCTTTGCTTCTCCAGTCTCACATCCGTGTAGTGTCCTGCACTCCGCCAGAAGCTCCGGTCCTGCTGCTCTATGAATTGCACCATCTACACCGCCTCCGCCAAGAAGAGAGTTATTTGCTGCATTCACAATTGCCTGCACATCTGTTACTTTTGTTATATCTCCCATTAAAGTCTTAATTAAGTACATTTAGTTCCATCCTTTCCAGATATCCGGCTGATAACCAAATGTTGATTGCTTTCCGTTTCTTACTACTGGTGTTTTAATTACTTGTGGATTCTCAAGCACTTTTTCAAGCTTATCTTCATCTGCGATATACTTAATAAGAGCAAGTAAATCTTTGTCCTTACCATCCCAGTTAACCATATTTTCTAATCCACCATTTGCCTGAGCTACTGAATTAAATTCTCCTTTGCTCATACCTTTTTCTTTCATATCTATGAACTGATACTTTATGCCCCGCTCCTTGAAAAAACGCTCCGCCTTCTTAGTATCATTGCATTTCTTTGTTCCAAATATCTGTATATTCATATCAGTATTCCTTTTCTATCTCTCCATCTATTCCATACATTTTCTTGAATGCATCAAGGTCTGCCTGGTTCTTAATCAGCATAACCTCTTCTATTTTACCTGTATGAATATCCTTAAAACCTGCAACTTGTTCACCATTACATATGCTGGCCTTAATTACCGGTTTCTTATTTTCCTTATCATATGTCTTTGTAACTGTCTTTTTCCTAAATAGTCCCACTTTGAGCACCTTCTTTTGACTTTGCCATCAGTATAAGTTTTTCAAAGGACTGTGCAAAGCGTACATCATCTTCTTCCGTATGCTTTCTCGGTCCTTTCATATGATTCTTATGAGAGCTGCGTCTTGCCTTCTTGTTAAGATGTCGCTCCATAAGCATCTGATCTATGTTCTCATTCGTGTACCACTTGCCTGATTGGTGAATAACATATGCACCTTTCCCAAGTGCCATTGCAGCGACACCATAATCCTGCGATACTACTACATCCCCTTTATGACATATGCTAATTAGTTTATAATCTACTGCATCTGCTCCTGCGCCTACCACAATCACCTCACTGTAATCAGAATACAAAATATGATTCGTATCACACAGCAATGTGATGGAAATATTGTATTTCTCTGCTATTGTCTCAACAATGTCCACTGCCGGACACGCATCCGCATCTACAAATATCTGCATTTTTTCTCAAATCCGCTTTCTTCAGTTGTGGCTAACTGGTGTTCGTACTTCTATAAGATTTCCTGATGGATCATAAAATCTTACAAGCTTCTGTCCACATTCAAGTTCCATTAAATCCGTAACATAACTTACAACATACTTGCCAGACTCCAGTTTTTCAATAATACCTTCTATATCATTATCTTCAAAATAAAGTTCTGTCATATTGTTATGTGGAGTTGTATGTATTTTTGTACTATCATACCATACATCTACATCCTGCAATACAAGCCCCTCTGACATTATCACATTACCTTCCTGCCTTGTAATCACACGCAGTCCAAACAGTTCTTCATAAAAATCAATTGATTCGTCAATGTTATCAACAATAATCAATACATTTTTCAAACTCATATTTTATGTTCCTGCCTCTCCATTTCTTTTTGAATCCATGTCATAATTACATCTACAAGATAATCCTGCTGCACCTGACTTAGTTCCTTGCCAGGCTGCATTTTATGCCACTTTCGGATGCACTCCCTGCAGCATGTTGCTGTAGCGTGCTGAGCAATAAATACTGGATGTCCACGCATTGGTGTCTGTTTGCCATCATTTGCTATATATGCCGGAGCTTCTCTCTTTGCAATAAAATCCTTTGCATGTTGTCTTATTGTATCAAGACCTTTTTCATTTATGTAATCAATATCTTTCTGCTTCAGATGGAAACTGCTTCTGAACTTGGAATTATCCAGTCTCTCAAATAACTGCTTGTACCATTCATCCTTAGTCATATCATCACCACAAATCGTATGGTTTCATGGTTTCTGAATTTCGATATTCATGTTTCTCATAATATCCTATCAGATTACCCTCATCTCTGAGTGCCACCATGTAAACATCTTTATTCTGTTTCTCATTATGAAAAGTATAAACGATATTATGTCTTTCATCTGCTGCAAACCAGTCCACTACCTGCTGTATTCTATCTCTTGATTCCGGATTATGGCAGTCTAACAGGCTTCTTCCGATAAGTTTGTCGCCTCCTCGCTTCGCATAGCTGGTAACAGCTGCCGGATTCATGTAGATAATCTCATGTTTGAGATTGCATATAACAACGGATGCCCTGTCCTGATCAACAATGCTCTTATAAAAGCTGACATATGATTTAAACTCAATCAACTTTTCACTATCAAGCCTCTTCTGAAGTTGTGGTTTCTTTCTTCGATAATAATCGTATATCTCTCCATCTGGTATCCAGATTTGTGCCTCATTTATCTTATCAAGTACAGCTTCAACAATCTGTTCATCAGCTAATGAATCCGGGGCTTTTTCATGTTCTGCTACATATTTTTTATATTCTTCATACACCCAGCCTGTAATCTTATCCTTCTGTTTCATCTTGAGATTACTAAACTTCTTGTTCATCTGTAAAAGCTGACCATCTATCTTTTTATGTGTTTTTGTCTTTTTACTTTTTGCCAAATTTCTCCCACCTTTATATAATTAATAACTTTTGCTAGTATAGCGCATGTTTCGCATTTATCTTTTCACATTATAACATCTATCAAATTGATCCGCACTAAAAAAGGACGCAGAATCTCTCCCACGTCCTCAAAACTATCTGGCTTTATCTTCTCTTACCTTTGATACTTCCTTATGTGCCGCTTCCTGCTTCACCTCATCCACACCTCTAGCATCAAATGCATCTGCATTATACTGATACTCCTGTGGTTCAGCAACCATCGGTGAATATACAACCTCTGCTTCCACTCGCTCAGCTTCTGCCCTCTCCGGCTCTGTCTGTTCCTGTTCCTTTGTTTTCACATTCTCCATATACTTTTCCTTATCAAGCTGCACATTCATAGCCAGATTATCCAGCTTATCTATAGATGCATCCAAATGCAGCTCCATTGATACAAACAACTTTCTCACTGCTTTCATAGGTGCAAGCACCGCCTTTGTAATGGGATGTTTCTGCTCTTTCTGTGAATAATCCACCTCTGGCTTGTCAGCAAAAGTACGGAATGCATTAGCTGCTGTCTGACCAGCTTCACGAAATCCTTTTGTAAGAAGCGCTGTCTTTGCTATATCCTTATCCGTGGTCTTGATTGCACCTCTTACATTCTCTCGGATATCAAGAAGCCTTTTCTTAATTGCTAAGAACTCCGACACCCTGTATAATGCAGTTCTTCCCTTTGCCTTTGCTTCATCAACTATGCTCTTTGCTGTAGATTTGACCTGTTCTTTCACTTCTAATACCTGTGACTTTATCTGCTCACATCTGGTATTAAGTCGCTCCTGTGCTTCCGACAATGCCTTTTTAGCATTATTGACAAGTGTATCTTCCTGCATTTCTTTGATCTGATTCTGCATATTGGTGAGTTCTTCCGTCATGGAATCAATCTTTTTCTCCAGTCCATCCACATAGCTGCATATCTCAAATACATCGTTTGCCTGCTCTTTCATGGCATTTTTCTTTAATAAGTCGAGAAGTTCTCTTATGACCTCCTCATTGGTAAGTGTTTTTCCTGCTTCCATATCCATTCTGTTTCCTCCATTCTGTATATGGGGCAGCCTTGGCCGCCCCTGTACTCTGATTACTGATTATCGAAAGGGTGTTGCCTCTTTGTCTTTTTCTTTATCGGGATTGCCATGATGTTTCTCGGCACTCTCCCTCGCCTTTTCGTTGCTCTTATCCTTTGCCTTCTCATATTCCGAGATAATCTCCTTATAGAGTCTTTCCCTGAAATCCTTTGTAACCGGATAGCAGACATCCTGATAGATTGGCTTGCCCTGCTCGTCCACCTGCTTTGTCTTATAAGAAGGCATTGATACAAAGATTTTCTCTTTGCCCTGCACGATATTGATGTTATTTACGATGAAACTGTTTTCAAAATAAATGCGTGCAAGTCCCTTGATGTTACTACCTTCCCTCTCATAAGGTGTCACAGTTACGGAAAACTCCGGCATTTCCTGTGTACGCTCCTGCTTCTGTGTCTCCTCTTTCTCCGGTTCCTTAATTCTTGCATAGGCATCAAGGATATTGGTATAGAGTTCCTCTCGAAACTCTGCTGTGATAGGATTGCACACATCCTTATAGATCACACCGTTGCTTTCATCACGCTCATTGGAGCGGTATCTTGGCATTGATACGAAAAGCTCTCCCTTATCCTTATTCTCAAGGATTGCAATATTGGTAATCTTAAATGAATCACCGAATACCACTGTTGCAAATCCTTTGATATTGCTGCCCTCTTTTGCTCTTACTTCGTTTACCTTAATTGAATACTTCATATGCTATTCCTCGCTTTCTTTTTGTTCTTTGTTTTGCTCCGGTATGATAAGCTCACACCAAAGCTGTTCTATCTGTTCACAAGACAATCTGCCATTAAGCCAGTTGCCAAGTGTAACGACCATTCCGTCCTGCTCGTAATAGAGCCACTCCTGTGTTTCAATGTTCCCCTCATACACGATAGTCACATCAAAATCAGGCATAAATAATCCTTCCTCTGCATCCCATACACAGGCTATTCCCTGTCTGAGTGTCAGATTCAGGCTTTCCACATACACAGACCAGCCGCTTACGACTATCTGCAAGTCATCATCAATCTCTGCAATATCATCCTCGATGTCAATTAGCTCTTCCATTTCCGATACTGCCTCTTCTATCTCACCTAACCGGTATCTCTTATTCATCCATCTCCGCCTCCTTATAAATGCACCTGACCACAAAACGCATGGTTCCTTTCTGGGAACAGGTAAAAAGAGTTAGTTCTTTTTCATCTCCCTGTGTCTTGATGCTGTTATCATACGGATTTACTACCTCTGTCTCTGTTATCTCGTAGATATGCTTAAGTCCCTTTTTGTCGGTTATCATTACTTCATCACCTATGGATATCTGACTTAGTGGTGTAAAAAATGTGCCATATCTGCTGCCATTGTGACCGCACAATACACAGTTGCCACTCTCACCTATTCCTGCAGTTTCTTCTATATGACCGATCCCGGCATTAAGCACTTTACTTGTGGTTCCTTCCATTACCGGATACCTGATATCTAAGCCCGGTATCTCAATGATGCCGATAACACCGCCTTCTTTAAGAATGGCTTCATCCTCTTTACTAATGGAGGTTTGCTCTTCCTCCACGTCTGTTTCTTCATCGTAATCATCCTCCAATGTCTGCTCAAATTCACTTATGAGCTGTTCTGTCTGTTTTTCTCCGGTTGCCCGCCAGAAAAAAGGGACTGCCATAATGGCAATCCCTGCTGTAATCAGTAGTCCTGCGACCACTTTTCTTATGTTCATATTATTCACTCTCCTATCGTGTTCTGCCCTCTCTGTCGGCTGGATAAGCACCTTTATCCTCTGCCACAATTGCTGCAGCTTCCATTCTGTCATCAGCTTCTCTTTCTTCCTCCGGTCCGCTCAGGTCTGCATCCACAGCCTTTGCGTTCTCAAGGTCAAGCTGGGCATTCAGTTCACACTGCCTTGCCAGCTTTTCTTCCAGTTCCTTGCTGTACGCAAATGGCTTGTCATACTCAGTCTTTGATGCTTCTAGGTCATTCTGGTACTGTTCTATCTTCTTTTCTAAGAAATCAATGTTCTCATGGAGTCCATTGAACAGGTTTTCCAGCTTTACCATGCTGCCGACAGGACTGGTGGAAAGCTCTGCCTTGTACTCTGTTTTTCCACGAAGCACCATATAATTGATGCCAAGGAAGTTCTTTTCTACAAGCAGCTCAAATCCATGGAATTTACCGATTGCAGTTGTCTCTCCGGCCTTACATTTGCTGATTGCTTCAAGCATCATCGTTCCGCCATCCACACGCTCAGTATAGGTTGCTTTGCCTATGGTAATGGCAAATTCCGTATTATCAATCAGCTCTTTATCCCTTGCCTTTACATCCTCACGGACATTGGCAAGCTTTTCAGTTGCTGTCTTAATCAGCTTTGGGTACTTAATCATAAAGTTATCCTGCAAGCCATATCTCTGATTGTCATAGGATGCTTTCAAAAGCTTTAATCTCTGGACATCATTGTCAATCTCCATCTTTTCCTTGATTAAAGGATTCCCTGTAGCAACCGCCTTGATCTCTGCATATGAAAGTGTTGCCTCGTCGATATCCTCGCAGCTTCGGCTTACTGCCTTGCTTGTCATGACCTGACTGATGAAACGCTGCTTATTCTCAACGAGCGACCAGTTGTATGCATCAAAGGTTCCTTTGGTGACATATCTGTAGATTGCCACCTCTTTATTTTCATTGCCCTGTCGTATGCCTCGTCCTTCCCTCTGTTCAATGGAGCTTGGCTTCCAAGGACAGTCCACATGGTGCATTGCAACAAGGTGTGTCTGCACATTGACACCTGTTCCACACTTATCTGTTGAACCGATAAGAACTTTCTTTTTACCTGTCCTCATCTCCTTAAAAAGTGCATCCCTCTGTGCATCTGTCTTGGCATCATGGATAAAAGCTATCTCATCTGCCGGAATACCATACTGGATAAGTGTTTCCTTCAGATAATCATAGATGGTAAAGTCTTTATCCGGTCCCGGTGTGCCGATGTCCGAAAAAATAAGCTGGCAGCCTATATGACCATCAGCATTTCCTTTCTCATATTCTTTCCAGACATTTTCTGCTACCTTATTGAGCTTTCCATCTGGATTATTTGGTGCGTCCTTATCAATCAGCCTTGCATCTGTTCCGAGTAATCTTGCCTCATGGGTAATCTTTAGGAAGTTGTCCACACTTGGATCAACTCCACCACCTCTGATACGCTCTGCCCTCACAACAAAGTCTTCCATGACCTGCTTCACATACCAGTCAGGCTCCGACTCCACAATAATAGGCTTGCCGCCACGAAGAGCAGGCACATCAAGGTCAAGCATGTCTGCTGTCTGCACATCTGCTACCTCACGGAAGATATTCATAAGCTCCGGCAGATTCGTAAACTTATTGAATCTGCTCTTAAAACGAAATCCGCTTCCCTCTACAGTAAGCTCCAGTGCTGTTGTTACTTCACCAAAGTTTGCTGCCCATGAATCAAAGTGATAAATCCCCATCTCTTCAAGTGCCGCTTTCTGTAAGTAAAGCTGCATGACATACATCTCACACATGGTATTGGATATCGGTGTACCAGTTGCAAACACAATGCCCCTGCCATCATTTATCTCTGATAGATATTGGCATTTAAGCTGCATATCTGTTGACTTTTTCGCTCCACTACTGCTGATACCTGACACATTATTCATCTTGGAAAAAATCGCAAGGTTCTTGAAATTATGTGCCTCGTCCACCATGATAGAGTCCACACCCAGCTCCTCAAAGGTTATAAGGTCATCCTTTCTGCTCTCATCAGATAGAGATTTCAGCTGTTCCTCCAGCTTTTTCTTCTGGCTTTCCATCTGTTTTACAGTCCATCTCTCTCCGTTACGCTCCTTCATCTCATCAATCGCATAGCTGATCTCATCAATCTGCTCATTGAGCATTCTTTCCTTTCTCTCTGCTGAGATTGGAATTTTCTCAAACTGCGAGTGCGACATGATGATACAGTCATAGTCACCTGTTGCAATCCTTGATACGAACTGCTTTCTGCGGCTTTTTTCAAAATCACGCTCTGTGGCAACCAGGATATTTGCTGACGGATAAAGCCTTAAAAACTCTGATGCAGTCTGCCCGATAAGTGGCTTTGGAACAACCATGATTGTCTTATTGGCAAGTCCGAGTCTCTTCTGCTCCATGCAGGCAGCCATCATCTCAAAGGACTTTCCGGCACCAACGCAGTGTGCCAGCAGGGTGTTTCCTCCAAGAAGGATTCTTGCCACCGCATTTTTCTGGTGTGGCTTTAGCTCAATCGCCGGATTCATTCCCGGAAACTGTAAGTGGCTTCCATCATACTCACGCAGACGGATGTTATTGAATGTCTCATTGTAATATTCCACATACTTCTGTCTTCGCTCCGGCTCGGCAAACAGCCACTCCTTGAACTTCTCCTTGATCATGTTCTGCTTTTCCCTTGCAAGCATTGTCTCATTCTTATTGACTTCGTAATGATATTTGCCATCACCGTCATCAATCCTGTCCCTTACTGTTACAGTTTTAAGATTCAGCGTATCCTCAAAAATAGAATAAGCATCCATGCGGCTTGTACCATAGGTCTTAGTAGCTGCCACTGAATGCTTATCCATGCTCTTATTCTCGATGAACCATTCCATGCTCATCTTATTTAAGTGTACCTGAATGCCTGTATTGTAAAACTGGCTTCTGACTGCTCTTGCACGTCTTGGTGTATTGAGAAGTTCATAGATAAACTGCTCATAATCAAGCGGCTCAATCCATGTCGTGCCAATCTTTACATCAATATCCGAGGCTTCAATCCATTCCGGCTGCACCTTTTCAAGTGCTGCCACATTGCCTGCGAATCTTTCTGCCTGCGGATTGTCTGTATCAGCTGCCATAGCCTTTGCCACACGAAGCTTGTCTCTCACATTTCCGGAAAGATACTCGTCTGCTGTCTCCCAGCCAATGTCGGGATTGTCCTCGTTGTAGCGGTCGGGATTTAGGAAAATCAATCCATCCAGCTCTTCCACAAGAACTGCCCTTCTAAGCTCTGCCAAAGCATCATCACTAAATGTTATCTCATCAGCTGTCTGCCCGGACTTTTCTGCAAGTTCTTCCTTTGCATTAGTAATATCCGGCTCATAGATAGAGAGCATATAGGCAAGATTTACATATCCAAATTCATTGACGGATACATTTAATGCTTCCACAGCAGTCTCAACCCTGTCTATGACAGTCTTTGCCTTAATCGTCTGCTTATAAAACATATCCGCTTTTTTCACCTCCCCGTCTTCATTTACTTCCTCAAGACTGCAAAGAAGTGGGTAATCGCTGTCATCCCTGAAAGCTATTCTGTTTGCTTTTGAAGTAATGGCGCCATACTGCTTTACAAATGCATCATATTTTACATTAAGAAGTCTCTGCTTATCAGAAAGCTCCTCCTCGCTGCAGCCATCCATCTGGATATCAATCAGCTCTCTTGTTATCTGTCTGATTTCATCAAGGCTTCGGATTCGCTCCTCGGCAGTCTGTGATACTTCTTTTTTTACCATCTCGGAATTTTCCCTGTAATAGAGTTTTCCTTCAAAAAATGTGTAAGTGTAGTTTCTCACATCCGGATCAGCCGGAATAACTTCCTCCGTCTGCTCCGCCTCATCTGCCACTCTCTCAAAATCTGTCATCTGTGCTTTGATATTACCGATAGCTTTGTTTAATGCTTCATAAATATTGAAGTTCTCATCATCATTCACGCAGACTGTGTATCTGCTGTCCTGTCCGTAAATCCTTGTATCATATTTCATAGAACCAAGCATCATTTCCGGATGCTCTGCAAAATAAGAGTTGACTGCAATGCCATTCTCAGTTACACCAAGGTGTACCCAGTCCGGCTCAATATCAATCTTTCTCTCCCTTTTCTGCAAAAACAGGATATCTGCTGTCACTTCGGTTCCTGCATTATCTTTAAATGCAGTATTCGGAAGTCTTATCGCTCCCACAAGCTCTGCTCTTTCAGCCAGATACTTTCGGATAGTAGGATTTGCCTTATCAAGTGTTCCCTTTGTGGTAATCACCGCAACCATGCCTCCCGGTCTTACCTGATCAAGTGCTTTTGCCAGAAAATAATCGTGGATACGGAAGTTATACTTGTTGTACTTCGGATCAAAAACCTTATAATCACCAAATGGCACATTTCCGACAACTACATCAAAGAAGTTATCCGGATATGTGGTATTCTCAAATCCTGTGATACTGATATTGGCATTCTGATAAAGCTGCTTTGCAATTCTTCCCGAAATGCTGTCAAGCTCCACCCCATACAGCTTACTTCTCTGCATAGGTGCCGGCATACTCCCAAAGAAGTTACCGATACCCATAGATGGTTCTAATACATTGCCGCCTCTGAAACCAAACTGGACAAGTGCCGAGTTCATGCACATGGCAATCTCCGGTGAAGTATAAAAGGCATTGTTTACTGTTGCCCTAGCTGCAGCATACTCTTCATCCGATAACATCTCTTTGAGTTCTTTGTACTCTTTGCTCCAGCCTGCGTTTTCCTCGTCAAATGCCTGTGACAGTCCGCCCCATCCGACAAACTTCGACAAGGTTTTCTGTTCCTCCGGTGTTGCAAGCCTGTTTTCTGATTCAATCTGCTTTAAAGTACGGATTGCATCCATATTCCACTGGTATCTGGTCTTGGCACCGCCTTTTTCCATTTCCCAGAGATTGTAATGGAAGTTGTGCTTCGTCTGCCCGGCAACATTCTTCTCATTTTCAAGACTTTCTACTTGCTGTACTGGTTCCTGCTTTGGTGTAAAATCTACAGTTTCCTGTGATTCTGTATCAGCCTGAATATCATCCACAGATACTGATACCACATCATCTGAAACTACATGTCCATTCTCATCAATCTTGGTTTCCCATCCATTCGCTATTGCTCTTTCCCTGGTTTCAAGACGATTAGCTTTTACACTATCCTCGATGTCAAAGAATCTCTTATAGACCGGATTCATCTTATCCCTGTCAGCCTTCTGCTTTATCTCTTGATAATACTTTTTCTGGTCTTCTCCGCAGTAAAATGGCTGTTTTACCATATAGGATAAAATCTCATATAACTCACGCCAGTCGAGAGCACCTTCCTTACGCACACCATTCCTGTTCTTATAGCTGATCTTCACATATCCACTTCTGATTGAGTACTCCACAAGACCATACTTATTGTTGGAATATGCCTTTCTTTCTGCATTATCTGTCCCTAATGCAATATCCCTGATAAGGTCAAGTTTATTGGGCATAAATGCAAAATCAGACTGCACCACATCCATAAGGAATGCCCTAAACGGAGTGTAGCAGCTGCAATCTGTTACAAGAATCTCCGCCGCATCACGCAGGTCTTCATCAAGCTCTGCAATACGCTTGGCATAATCAATCGGTGTAATATACTGAAGCTCTGATGGATCTTTTTCAGTTGTTTCAGCTTCTATCTCTGCACCATATTCTGCCTGTGTTACCATGCGGTCTTCATCGGCAGTTTCCTGTGGTGTCATGCCTTTTGCACTTACATAATCTCTGTTAAAAGCATAGCTCTCCGGCTCATCCGGTATTGCATAATCATCAATCTCTGATTCTGCCTCCTCCGGTTCCACTTCCCGGTATTCGGCATCAATGACCTCATCATCCTCACGGAGTCCGTCCATCGCAAGCTCATCAATACGAGGTGTCTCAGGCTGGTATTCCCCTGTAAGAATAAGGACACCAAGCTCTTTTTCGATATCTTTCCACGAAACATATCCTTCAACCTCTCCATCCTCATCTCGCCACTGAAAACGCAGTCCATTCCCATGAAATGTGTCATATCCGTGCAGTCCCAGTCCGTCAACCGGCCAGCCTGCACCTCCCTGACCATATTCTGCTTTGATACGCTTTGCCCTGGTTCCTGCATCAATCTCAGTTTCAAAAATCTTGCATACCCTGCCCTTGCCACCGATAAAACCTGTACCTCTCATAAGCACCTGTTTGATATACTCACTTGGTACTGTTGCAGACTTTTTGGGATTCAGGTAATTGTATTTACCTGCTAATGCAGCTTTTCTGTCCTGCTCGAACTGACGCATAAACTGATTATTGTTTTCGTCCTCAGTATGAATAGTGCCAATGCTTGCCTGCCCATTCTGGTCGAAAAAAAAGGAAGCCTGTGTATATTCGGCTTCCTTACTAACACCCAATGAATTGATTTCATCAAGTTCCCTATTCAGTTCTGTATCATCTGATTCTAGTGGAATCGCATCACTATCTGATGGAGTACCACTTCCTCTGCCTGCATCTTCGCCTGCTCTCTTATCTTCCACATCTCCATTGTCGATGACGGATTCTGTGGCTTGTGCTTCGCCAGATACTGCATCTCTAACTGGTCGTACAGCTGGTTCGCTTCCTCCTCTACCGCTGACATCTTCTCGTACATCTTCCCGAATCTCATCAGCGTCTTGTATCTTGCCGGCTCGTTCTCCTTTAGATAGTTCATCGCCATCCTTCCGTATTTGCCCAGCTTCGTGAGATCCTCCGTCTCGTCCGGCATCTCTATCTGCGGATAAAGCAGTCCGTCCACTTCCTTGTAAGTCATTTCTTCTAACATATCCAATTCTCCTTTCGCTCTCGATTGCCTTTAAGTTACGACTAAATTCTCTAAGAACACTACAGGAGACATCGCATACAATGGAACCAAGACGGTAAATGATCTCTTCGTCTTTGATATTTACGATCTGACTAAAATCCTGTTCTTGCACAGATAAGTCAAATCCGCATCTCGTCCCTACAGCATACATGACACTTGCATATACAAGCTGCTCCATGTCCATTTCCTGCTGTAAGCCATTGCGTTTCTTACTTTCTTCCTTTATCACACTACCTGATAGCTGCATAAGTTCGGTCATTCGGTCTCCGAACTCTTCTTTTATTATAAGCCAAACATCTGTTCCTGTAAACTGTTTTAATATATTTTTTAGAGACTCCCTGTCGCTGTTATCGTACTGCTCAATCTGACCTTCTGACACAAGAAAATCCACATAATCCTTAAGATTTTCTCCCTCAAGGTCCCATGTCAGCTTAACATTCTTCCCTCCGGTATCACTGATATCAAAGATATACCTCATGCGTGGATTCAGTGCCCTTGACGGGAAGATAGCGCAGCCTTTCGCACCACGCTTTACATATCTTCCCACCTTTTTCCAGGTATCATAATCTGCCATGAGTGTGCTTTTTTCCGGAGGTCTTTGCGCTGTTACCATAACGATATTGTCAAATTCATAGCGGTATAACTGACCTGCGACCTTTAACACATCCTTCCAGTTCTTTTCTGATCTGGTGATGTTACCAATCTCAGAATCGTATATCGCTTTGACCTTCATATCAACGCCCATACCTTTGTCCTCCTCTACTTAAACATCTCTGCAAACAATCCCTTCAATACCTTTAACTCATCCTTATCCAGCTCGATTGCAAATTCATTGTCGATTGCCTGTTTTTCGCATTTATCCTTTTTCTTTGCAATCTTACGCACCACACGAAGAAGCACATAGCACTCCTTGGACTTTGCAATGCTCTGTTTAAAGGTCAGCTCATCCTCATCGACTGACTTCTGTGTCTGATAGATAATCTCTTTTATCTTATCATTGATACCATCTACTTCCTCAATGGAAATAATAACGGATGCCTTAGAAGCACCCGATCTGTCCCACTCCTTATGAAGTTCCTTTACTAAAAACTCCATGTTCTTAATTACTGTTGTTGAATCACTTTTCATCTTGCTTTTCCTCCGTTTTCTTTTAATGAAGAAGGGAGCTGACCTTCGCTGATAGGCGCAAAATCTACTCCCTTCATGTCCTCTGCTCCAAGGACTATCTGCTCTGCATAATACATATCCATTGCCTTATTGATGGCATCGTCAAGCGACTCTGCCTTTACTTTCTGTACTCGTGAAAGCACTTCTTTTATCTCAACATCAAATTCCTGTTCCATATGATATCGCCTCCTGTAAAAATCTCATCACCGGCTCTTTTCTTCCTTTACCTGTCTTTCCTTAAAGCCTTCATCGTACTTTCCATCTTCCAGCCTGTCGTAAAAACAGTCCTCTTCAATCGTTCCAAAATCCTCATACATCTGGTGAAGGAAGTCATTCTGCAGCTTCTTCGGTACATCATCATCCTTTGACATATCCTGATAAAAATAGAACTTCTGCTTTAGCTTTGCCCTGTAATCATAGATATCCTCTATCTTTTCCGGTGTGCCATACTCCCTCTTGTATGCCTTGAAATTTGTAGTTGAAAGTGTGGAACCTAGATAAATGCCATGCTCCCACGATACCCCGATTGTGGTATTGTCCTTTGTAGGCTTCTCATCCTTCGGATAACGCTTATACTCTGTCGCACCAAGGGCGATTGTAAGGGAACCTGACTTCATATCCATCACCACAAGATTCCTTGGTGATAATGCTTCAAGCACCATGTAATCATGGTCATTGAAGTTATGAAATGTCTGTCCCCTTTCAAATGAGCGGTTCTCCATTTCATAATGCAGGTTAAAATCATCCACCCAGCCCTTATCGGTCATTCCAATCTCCTTAAGCTTTGCAACACATTCATAAGAACTGGCTTCTTTATCAAACCGAAATTCTTTGGAATCGTTATAAAATCCCTGAAGAAAATGTCCCAGCTGAATATCATCCAGACAGAATCTCGCAGATACAGTTACATTTGCTGCCCTGTAATACTCTGTGAAGTTATCTGCTTCACCAAGTGTCCTTCCAAGCTGCAACAAATTGTCTGCAAGCTCTGACATGTCATCAACTGCTATAAAACTCTTATAATCATCCAGAGTCATCAGCATATTTGTCTCTGTTCCCCTGTCGTTTTCTGTTACCAGTATCATATCTTTTAAATCCATTCTTACCTCCAGTCTCAGAGAGGGACTATGCCCTCTCTGCAAATTTCCTGTTATGGTCTTCCTATCACAACAATCTTTCCTGTGCTTGCCACATCCCTGTAGACCACACCAAGACTTTCATTAAGTGCCTCTACCACCTTGCCATTTCCGACATATACTGCCACATGGCTGATGTTCTTATATCTTCCGTTGCTTGTAAAACTGTAGAAGATAAGGTCTCCCGGCTGTAACTCATCAAAGGAGACAGTCTTTCCGGCTTCATCCAGTCCCTGTGCCTCCGCTGCCGCTGTGGTTGCACCGCCATAACTAATATCCACGCCTGCATCTTTCCATGAGTAATATGCAAGAGAACTGCAATCATAATAATTGCCGGAATCTCTCATATCCTGACTGTATGGAAAACCAACTCTGTGAAGTGCGTATGAGCAGACTTTTTTCTGCCTGCTGTCAGTGATTCCACTAAGAATAGCATTGATTTCATCCTCTGTCATGGAACTTACTCCCGGACTGCCGCCTCCACCACCGCTTCCGCTGCCAGCGTACCCAAGCTGTCCCATAAAGTCAGCACTCATAATCTGCTCAAGCATTTCCACCTGGTTAGCGTCAAATCCATACACCGAAATCATATCCCGATAAGATTTGAGTGTGACATTCACATACAGAACCGACTTCGTGACAGTAGTTACATTACCGTCTGCATCTGTTTCTTCCACATCCTTTGTTCCGGTGCTTGTGGTGTATGAACACATATCATTTACAACTGCCTGCAGCCAGCCTTTAGAAGTATCATTCATGACTGTTGCAGTATCTCCGACACCATGCTTGACCATATAGACTGCCATGATGTCATAGTAATTGCTTGGATTTTCTTCCATACCTTCATAATCCACATAGACAAGCTCTCCAAGGTCATATCCGGTATGCTCATTCACTTTCGTGTTCACATCCCGGTTAAACTCCTGCACATAGGCACTCGTTACTGTCTGCACGGTATCTCCTGATTCAAGTGGTGGCAGGAATAAAGCAAATGGAGAATTGTAAAGGATTGCTATCACCGCTATAACCGGAACCGCAATCATGGCAACTACAAGAACAAGTAATAAAAGCACCAATCCGATAATCGGTGCAGCTGCCTTTACCCAGGTAATCGCTTTTCGCACAATCAGATCCTTTACCAGCTTTGCCACACTATCCGTCTGATTCTCCTGTGCTTTCATCTTATCCAGAAAGAACTTTATCTTCCTGCTCCGGTTTGTCATCTTTTCATCCTTGACCTCTATGGACACACCTGCCGCATATCCGGCTGCCATGCCGATTGCCGTGCCTACTCCCGGTGCAACCGCTGTTCCTGCCGCCGTAGCAGCTGCCTTTGTAGCAGTTTTCGTTGCAACCTTGGCAGTAGTCTTTGCTGTTTCTTTTGCCGTCTCTTTAGCTACCGTCTTGGCTGTATCTTTGGCAGCTTTCTTTGCTGTCTTTTTTGCCAGCTTCTTTCCTGCCTCTACCTTCTTGATACGCTTCTTTGCCTCGGCTGCCGCCTTTTTCCTGAAAAGTGCAGCCCCCTTAGAAGCAGTTCCGGTAACAGGGCGGCTTGCTTCATATGCAAGATATGCTGCCTGCGATACCTCCTGACCGCCTTCCACCTGATCTGTTACTGCCCCGGCTACAAGTGCTCCAGTTCTTCCTGCAATGTGAAGATTCGTGTTCTTGGTCTTGATGGAAGTGTTTGATTCCTTAAGGTTTTGCTTGAATCTTGATAATCCCTTATTCTTCGGCTCCGACTGATGAATGGTACTCTTGCGATAGGACTTCTTTCTATCCGTATCAGTTACCTTTGCACCAGCTGTCTTAGGACCTCTCTCTACTGTATAGATGTTACTCCCCTTAATCTTGGCTCCCTTCGGTTCGTGGGCATGAATCTTGGCTTTCTCCTTGGTGTGAATGACCATCGGTTTGTCATCAACCTTTCTAATTTTCAATTTTCTCACCTCCTACTTTGAAAAATAAAATAAGCCGCTAGGGAGCAAAAATTACTCCTTAACGGCTATGTAAAATCATTCAATATTCAATTATTAAAAGCAACATGAAACTGGAAGTTTCCATTTATTTCTTTTTGCGGTATTTGGGTTCAATACCTAC
>NZ_QUFO01000013.1:71974-72302 GCF_003478915.1 Roseburia sp. AF25-13LB | reverse complement strand
GGGCTTGACCAAAGCAACTCGGAAACAATCTGTATGAAGTTTTGAAGGTATGTTATAAAATAGCATAGCCTATTAATAATCCTCGATAGCTCAATGGTAGAGCGCACGGCTGTTAACCGTGATGTTGTAGGTTCGAGCCCTACTCGGGGAGTTTTTTTATCAACATTGATAAATAATATATGGCTCCGTGGTCAAGCGGTTAAGACATCGCCCTTTCACGGCGGTAACACGGGTTCGATTCCCGTCGGAGTCACTTGGGTGAAAACTCATGGATTGTAAACTGCAAGATTGGCTGAAAGGCTGGGTTCATAGTCTGCAGAAGGCATAC
>NZ_QUFO01000013.1:0-71964 GCF_003478915.1 Roseburia sp. AF25-13LB | reverse complement strand
TTTTTATCAACATTGATAAATAATATATGGCTCCGTGGTCAAGCGGTTAAGACATCGCCCTTTCACGGCGGTAACACGGGTTCGATTCCCGTCGGAGTCACTTGGGTGAAAACTCATGGATTGTAAACTGCAAGATTGGCTGAAAGGCTGGGTTCATAGTCTGCAGAAGGCATACGCCGATGTGGCTCAATTGGCAGAGCAGCTGATTTGTAATCAGCAGGTTATCGGTTCGAGTCCGATCATCGGCTTTATATGGACCTTTAGCTCAGTTGGTTAGAGCAACCGGCTCATAACCGGTCGGTCCTGGGTTCGAGTCCCCGAAGGTCCACTTTTATTTTAAATTTATTTGGCCCAATGGCTCAGTTGGTTAGAGCGCCGCCCTGTCACGGCGGAGGTCGCGGGTTCGAGTCCCGCTTGGGTCGTTTTGGGATCTTAGCTCAGCTGGGAGAGCATCTGCCTTACAAGCAGAGGGTCACAGGTTCGAGCCCTGTAGGTCCCATATGCCCGCGTGGCGGAACTGGCAGACGCGCAGGACTTAAAATCCTGTTGTGGTGACACAGTACCGGTTCGATTCCGGTCGCGGGCATTCATACCGATGGTATGTAATAATTTAATATGTGCGTGTAGCTCAGCTGGATAGAGCACTTGGCTACGGACCAAGGTGTCGGGAGTTCGAATCTTCTCACGCACGTGGAAAAAGGACTTTGAATCTTTGTTTAGCAGAGATTTGGGGTCTTTTTATTATATAAAAAAGGGTGGCGCAGGTATGATACAGGATATTGCACCAATGAAATTTCACAATGAATATCAACAGAGAGAATGCCGGGATAAGGATATCGTATTTTTATTTTCGGGAAATAAACTCCTGGTAAAAAAAGATTCTAAAATCAGTTTCTTCTATATAAAAGAGTTTTCAAAAGAACTTATAAAAGAGACAGAACAAGAGGCTGACGGATTCGGTAACAAAAGATTGCAATATCTGTTTTCTATTGATGATGTACAGTATTATCTGCTGAATGTATGGACAAAGGAAGAAGCAGAAAAAGAGGTAGAAAAGCAGCTTGATGAGCAGGTCAATAGGCAGAGCAAAAAGCAGAACCATAATATTGGAAATATGGAATGGGTTACGATTCGCAGCCTGCGGGAAACAGTTTCAAAGAAAGATTGTTTTGCTGCGGCAACGGCATATCATTTGTATGTGTGGTATCGGGATAACCGTTATTGTGGCAGATGCGGAAAGGAATTGCAGCCGGATACGAAGGAGCGGATGATGCGTTGTGCATGCTGTGGCAATATGGTTTATCCGAAAATTGCTCCGGCAGTAATTGTGGGAGTAATATACGATAATAAAATATTGATGACAAAATATTCAGACAGGGAATATAAGAAATACGCATTGATTGCAGGTTTTACAGAAATTGGCGAAACTGCGGAAGAGACAGTTCGCAGGGAAGTCATGGAAGAAGTAGGATTGAAAGTAAAGGATATTGTATACTATAAGAGTCAGCCATGGGGCTTTGATTCCAATCTTCTGATGGGATTTTATGCCAGAGTGGAAGGAACAGATGCCATTACTTTAGATAAGAATGAACTTTCACTGGCTGAATGGGTACCAAGAGAACAGGTTGCAGGCATGGATGATAAAATCAGTCTTACCAGGGAGATGATGGAGAATTTCTATCAGAATGGCGAAAAATGTTTGCAATAACTACATTTTCTTGACAGTTTTGCATAAAAAATATATGATATAGAAGTGAAAAATCTTTTCAGAGAGGACTGATTTATTAATGAAGAATGAGAGTAAAAAGGCGAATGCAAAGCTTACATCAGTTCTTGCAGCAGTGCTTATTATAGTAGTAGCCATTGTAGCGGTAATTGCTGTAAAGACAAAGGATAGTGGAAGTCTTGGAACTTATTCATGTGAAATTATGTCAAGCGATAATTCATCGACTGTTTTTGAAATTACATTTAATGAAAAGAATAATACTTATAAAGAGAATATCAGTGTGGGAGACAAGGCAGTAGAGCTGGCATCAGGAACATTTGTCATGGATGGAAATAAGCTTACACTGACCTCCGATGGTGGCGATGTACAGAATCTTGTAAAACAGGGAAAATACCTGATTGCAAAAGATTATTTATATGAAGGTGAGATACCGGATGGAGATACTTTTGATGCTACCTGTACATTTAAGAATAGTAATAATGTGGTATATTCCATTACCTTTAAAGCGGATGGAACTTATGTACAGGATGATAATGGAGATGTATCGGAAGGAACTTATACGCGTGACGGAGACTGGATTAAACGTGAGAGCAGTTCTGGCACAAGCGTAGGAATTGATTATTTGATTTATAGCGGAAGAATAACTAATTCCTACTATATAAAAAAATAAAACAAAAAAGTAATGGAATAGAAGAGTTGAGGAAAATAAATGTCAAGAGAGGAATTCCTAACAGAATTAAGAAAGGCTTTGCAGGGAAGGGTAAGCCAGCAGGCGGTGAATGATAATCTCCGCTATTATGAAGAATATATTCTTACAGAATCTCATAAAGGAAAGACGGAGGCTGAAGTAATTGCAGAATTAGGAAATCCAAGACTTCTTGCAAAAAGCATAATTGATGCAGAAAATGCAACGGCAGAGAAAACTACAGCAGAACCACAAAAGGGAATGGATGGGCAGGAAACAGCTTCCGGAGAGTATTCTTTTAAGAAGATTAAAATTCGAATCTGGCTTATATTAGCGGCAGTATTTCTGTTTGTAATTTTGCTTATAATTCTGCTTGCACAGGTAGTTGCATTTTTACTTCCGGTTCTGCTTCCGGTAGCAATCATTTTCTTTTTATTTATAGCAATGGGTATGAACAAAAGATTTTAATAAGCAAGTATAATAAAGTAATTTTAATATAGAAATAACAGAGGAATTGGTGTTATGGCAATGATTAAGGTCCCGGCAGGGAAATGCTTTATCAAGCATGGAACAGCGGTAAATGCACTGTATATGGTAATTCATGGAACAGTGAGACAGGTGTCTAAGCTGGAAGAAGTGCAGATTGGAAGCGGTAATATAATAGGTCTGATGGATTGTGCAGAAGAAGAATATATAGCAGATTATGTGGCAGCGGATGATGTAACACTTTATCCGTTTCATTATCATGCTCCGGAGGACTTTGGTAAGATATTTATCAGTCAGCCGAAATATGCAGCAGCATTTTTATCTGTGGCAATTCGTGAGGCAGACCATATGCTTGGACGAAACCAGAGATTTCAAAACAGTACAGAAAAATATTATAGCTTTGCACTGGCAATGTATCAGAAATATCAGGAGTTATGTAGAAAATATTGCATTCAGGAGAAAAGTTTCCGGAGAATAGAGAGCCTGCAGCCTTATGTAAGAACCAATATGGCACCGAAATGGGAAGCGGATTATTTCCATGAACTGGCAGAACTTGGGAATAGTGGAACTATGGATTTCTTTCAGCAGAAAGAGGATTTGCTGACGGGACAGATTATGCAGGCAGCAAGAGCTATGTGCAAAGCGGTAAGAGAGATTGACCATGCAAAAGAATATTTACAGGAGCATGTAAATCTGTATCTGGATATCAATCGAATGGATTTATTACAGCTTTATTTTGACATGGCAGCCCGTGCAGCAGCAAGTGGAGCTGACATCGAGGAAATACGACAGGCAATAGAGCCATTGTTACAGTTTATCAAGGACAACCGTCTGGGAGATGCAGGAGAACGGGACAAACGAATTACGGAATATCAGACTTATGATTTTAGCAATATAAAGATAAAGGCAGATGCAATATATAACTTTGCAGGAGAACTGATTGGTGAAGTACCAAAGCCGCAGGCAGAGGATAAGCTGGTTCAGGGAACGGAAGATTTACTGGAACAGGAATATGCGGAAACCGATGGAGAAGAGGAAGAAGAAACAGAGGACTGTCTGGTACATATCTTAGAATATGCAGGAGTGGCAGCAGAGGATGTACATAAAATTCGAAGCAAAATGCATGAATATGATGCAATTCCGGATAATTTTGATAATGATGAGAAAACGAGAAAACTTCGGAAAGAGTTGACAGCATTATTCTATGCTACTTATAAAAATGTATTTAAGCATGCCATGAAAGATGCGGATGACCTAGACCCGGTTATTCAGATGTTTTTGAATTTTGGATTTATGGATGTGGGAATGGTAGGAGAAGATACCGCTAATGAACTTTATGATTTGACAGATAAACTGTTCAAGTGTAAAAGCGACCATGTCTATACCATGTTTGAGTGGCTAAAGAGCATCTATGAAGGAAAGAATGAACCAAGCCGGAATGAATTTGACCTGGATTATAATGGATATCTGGCAGAGCAGAAGCGGATGGGTAAGCTGGATGCAGCAGGAATGGAGCGGTTGAAAACAGACTGCTGGGAAAAGACCAAATATGAGATGAATAATATGTTTGTGTCAACGAACCGGGCAACTTATGGAAAAGTAAGTACCTTCTGTCCGATTCTGAGCAAGCATGACATGGTGCAGGAAACAGAGAAGATGCTGGTGACTGCAGAGCGGATTGAGGAGGCAATCAAAAAAGTCCGTGAAGTTGATTATTCGTTGTTCTACCGTGAAGTGATTTTTTCAGATCCGATGCATGGTGTAAATGCTGAACCGGTGCAAAAAGAAGTATTTCCAGATGTTATTCTGATGCCGAATGTGGGAATGAAAGCAATGATGTGGCAGGAGACTGCCGGAGTAAAACGTGATACATCCGCCCGATTTGTTTTCCCGGTTATGACTATCTACAGCCTGCAGGATATGATGATAGAGACCTGCGGAAGATTCCGTTGGGAAATGTGCCGTAAGATACAGGGAATGCGTTGGAATGATATTACAGAGAAATCCCTTACTTCAGAATATTGTGATTATATCCAGTACTATCGGAAAAACCGTGATTTATCCACAGAGGCAAAGGAGAAGATTAAGAATACACTCTGGAAGTCAAAGAATAACTATCGTGAAGTATTTATTTCTGATTATATCGGATGGATTAAATACGAGGCAGGCGGCAGTTTCCGCCTGAACCGTGTAGCAAGGGATATTCTGTTCCGTTATTGTCCGTTTGCCAAGAAATACAGGGATGCATTAGAGGCAAACCCGATGTATCAGGATATGATCAGCCGGTTTAAAATATTCCAGGAACGTAAACTGCGTCATATCGATGGATTCCGTACCAGATATGAGAAGAACGGCGGCGAGATGAATATGGAACTGCAGGAAAATATGAATTTCTATAATATGTAAAGAACAATAACTACGAGAAATACGTTTTGCGAGCTACTCGTGTAAATAAGAAAGCCACATGAATCTTAGGATTCCTGTGGCTTTCTTGAGGGGAGTATAAATAATTAATAAGGGGTATAACTGTATAAAAAAACAATTCTTATACGAAAAAAATTATAATATAAAAGTTTTTAAAATGCAATGCAAATGAGAATAATAATAAGAAATTAAGAAATAATATCACTGTATCAGAGAATCAAAAGAAAAAGTATCTGATAAAAAAAGGAGGCGATATTATGGCAAAAAATGCAGATAATGCAAAAAACAAAACAAGCAATGTAAACCGCACAATGAATGCTGATAATGACTTTGAAAATGCGGATAACAAAACCGGCAACAAAGCAGGCAATAGGACCAGCAACAGAAGTGATAACAAGGCGGATAACAAGACATCCAACAAATGCAATTACTAGGTCAATCTTATTGAAAAACTGCATATATTAAAATAAGAAACAGATTACAAGGAACACTTTGTAATCTGTTTTTTCATAGCAGAAAAAGTCAGGAGATTTTTGGGGGAGATGGCATATGAGATTTACGGCTATCAGTGTAGCGGAATTATGGAAACTAAAAGATGATCCACAGATATATATTGTTGATTTGAGAAGCAGGGAGGATTTTCAGGTATTTCATTTGAGAAATGCCCATTGTTATCCTTATGATGAGATAGAACACTGGGAGCATAAGCTGCCGAAAAATCGCAAGATACTGCTGTGTTGTGAGTATGGAAATACAAGTATGTATGCAGCAAAAAGACTGACGCGGCAGGGATATCAGATATATACTCTGATTGGAGGCCTAAATGCACTAAATGGATAGAAAAGAACATTGACAGTGTCATTTAGAACAGATAAGATAGTAGTGATAATGGAGAAAGAACATATGAAAACATACGAATTAACAGTGCCATGTCATTTTGGCTTAGAATCAGTTTTGAAAAAAGAAATATATGATCTGGGATATGAAATCTCAGAGGTGGAAGATGGAAGAGTGACTTTCATTGGTGATGCAGAGGCAATCTGCCGTGCAAATATTTTCCTGCGTACAACGGAGCGTGTGCTGCTTCGGGTAGGAAAATTTAAAGCGGAGACATTTGATGAATTATTTGAAGGAATCAAGGCACTTCCATGGGAAGAGTATATTCCGGAAAATGGTAAATTCTGGGTCACCAAGGCTTCTTCCATAAAGAGTAAATTGTTCAGTCCGTCAGACATCCAGTCTATTGTTAAGAAGGCAATGGTAGAACGGCTGAAACAGAAATATCATACCAATTGGTTTGAAGAAAGTGGTGCATCCTATCCGGTACGAATTTTCCTGTTGAAGGATGAAGTAATGGCAGCATTAGATACCTCCGGAGAATCTTTACATAAGAGAGGCTACCGGACTCTTACCAGTAAGGCACCAATCACAGAGACCCTTGCAGCAGCATTGATAATGCTGACACCATGGAATAGGGACAGAATTTTAGTAGATCCATTCTGCGGAAGTGGAACATTTCCGATTGAAGCAGCAATGATTGCAGCCAATATAGCACCGGGCATGAACCGTAGTTTCCTAGCAGAGCAGTGGACAAACCTGATACCGCGTCAGCTCTGGTACGATACAGTAAATGAAGCCCAGGAAATGGTGGATACCAATATTAAGGTGGATATCCAGGGATATGATATTGATGAAGAAATTGTGCGTGCAGCAAGAGAAAATGCAAAGCGTGCCGGTGTGGATGGCATGATTCATTTCCAGCAGAGACCGGTAAGCCAGTTGAACCATCCGAAAAAATACGGTTTTATCATATCCAATCCGCCATATGGTGAGCGATTGGAAGAAAAGGCGGCATTGCCGGAATTATACCGGACAATTGGTGAGGCATACAGAAGGCTGGATTCATGGTCTATGTACCTGATTACCAGCTATGAGAATGCACCAAAGGATATCGGAAGAAAACCGGATAAAAACCGCAAGATTTATAATGGAATGTTAAAGACATATTTCTATCAGTTCATGGGACCGAAGCCACCAAAACGGAAAGGGACAAAAGAGTGAGGGAAAAAGTACGTTATTCTAAGAGATATGTAGTATTCACGTTACTTTTAGTTCTTGCATTGATACTGAAATTTGCCAATTTTAAGGGTGTAACCGAAGAAATCGGACAGTTCCGTGGTGCAGATTTGCAGAGCAGCGACTGGAACCCTCTGATTGCAAAAAGCATCAATGAGAAGAATCTTACGGTAGCGATTGATAATAAAGTATATACCAACAAGGACAATGGAATCTATATGGATGAAAATCTGAATCTGATGGTACCATTGGACTTGATCCGGGACAGTTATAACTGCAGCGTGCATCTTTACGATGACACGGCTCTTTTGATAGAAAAATATTCAGACAGCTTGTGGATGAGCTTAGATGACCAGGAAGTACAGATAAATGATGAGAAGGAGAAATTTTCTTCTACATTGACACGGATTGATGACCGTTATTATGTGCCGGCAGAGGTCATTGCCTCGAAGCTTGGTTATTCTTATGCATGGGATGTTAATAAAAATGAAGCAGTGGTGGTGAATACTTCTTCTGAGACAAGCATTCTGCCATCTCATTATGACTTGCGGGAGAAAGGAAGAGCACCGCAGGTGAAGAACCAGGGAAATAAGGGAACCTGCTGGGCTGCATCTTCTCTGGCAGCACTGGAATCCATGCTGCTTCCGGAAGAAAATGATATATTTTCCACCGATAACATGAGTCTTGGAAACAGTTTTGGCTTAGGACAGAATGATGGTGGGGAGTATACTATGAGTCTGGCATATCTGACTGCATGGCAGGGTCCTGTATTGGAAAAGGACGACCCATATGACGGTGAGCTGACAAAGAATTTAGCTCCGGTCAAACATGTGCAGGAAGCACAGATTATTGAAAGCAAGGATTTGGAGAAGATTAAAGAGGCAGTTTTTAAATATGGTGCAGTCGAGACTTCTATTTACAGTACATTGCAGAATGTCAACAGCCGTTCCGAATATTTTAATCAGGAGACCAATTCTTATTGCTATGTTGGTTCAGAAAAGCCGAATCATGATGTGGCGATTATTGGCTGGGATGACAGTTATGCGAAAGAGAATTTCCCGGGAGATTTAGAGGGAGACGGTGCATTTATCTGCCAGAACAGCTGGGGAAAAGATTTTGGAGACAATGGAGTATTCTATGTCTCTTATTATGATACCAATGTAGGAATTCACAATCTGGTTTATACCGGAGTAGAAGATACCGATAATTATGATATGATTTATCAGTCCGATTTATGTGGCTGGGTCGGTCAGCTGGGATACAACCGTGATACCATTTATGGAGCAAATGTATATACAGCGGAAAGCAATGAAAATTTAGAGGCAGCAGGCTTCTATGCAACCGGGAAAAATACGGAATATGAAGTATATGTAGTAAAGGACTATGATGGAAGGGAAAGTCTGTCCAAACGGCAGAAAGTAGCTTCCGGAAAGTTTGATAATGCAGGTTTCTATACCGTTACTTTTGATAAGAAAATTGCAGTGAACAAGGGAGAAAAATTTGCCATTGTACTGATGATAAAGACTCCGGATTCCGTGCATCCAATGGCAATTGAATATAAGGCAGATGAATCAACCAGAAACGTAGATCTTTCCGATGGAGAGGGATATATCAGTACCAACGGCAAAAACTGGGAAAATGTAGAAGAAACCCAGTCTGCAAATCTTTGTATAAAAGCATATGCAAAAGAAAGGTAAGTCAGAGCGGGATGGAAGAGAAAGTTATTAAAGCAGCTACCGTGATTATTACTGCCATAAGCATTATTGTGGCAGGAACGCTGCTGTTTTTTCCACAACTTCATATCCGGGCAGAGGAAAACAGGGAACTTCGGGCACAGGAAGCCATCGAGCGCAAGGAAAATATGGATGCGCTGGAAATGCTGCAGTATAATACGGCAAATGTAGACAGCCAGGAGGGCATCAGCTTTGACCAGCAGCTTCGTATTGCGTTACCGGAAAATGTGACACCGGAAGATGTCAGCGTAGAAAATGACTATCTGACCCAGACCATTATCATTAAAATTCCGGGAGCAGATGAGAATTATCTTTATAACTATCCCATGATAGGAAAGAGCTATCATATAGATAATCTGACTTATGAAAGTGAGCCGGAATATGGTGTAATTGAGATCTCTTTAGATAGTGTGGTGGAATTACAAAAGACATCTGACGAGCATTATATTTATATGGATTTTTTGACACCACATGAAGTCTATGATAAAGTTGTGGTAATAGATGCAGGACATGGTGGAAATGCACCGGGAGCTACAAAGCAGGGCATTAATGAGAAAGATATTGACCTTGCTATAGTGCTTAAAGTAAAGGAATTATTTGATGAAGCAGGAGATGAGAGCGTCGGAGTCTACTATACGAGAACGGATGACAGCAATCCAAGTCTTGAACAGCGTGTAGATATGGCAAATAAAGCCGGGGCAGACCTCTTTATCAGCGTACATAATAATTCTACCAAGAGCGGAAGAATGTCCAGTATCAACGGAACAGCAGTCATGTATGATGAAGAGAAGGCATCTGAGGAAAATGGAAGTATGCAGTTAGCCCAGATTTGCTTAGAAGAAATGACAGCGGCGTTAGGAAGTACCAGTAAGGGAATTGTAAAAGGACACGAGATTTATATTATACGAACAGCAGAGATGCCGGTAGCATTGATAGAAGTAGGCTTTATGACAAATCAGGATGAACTGAACCGGTTGAATGATGAAGCATATCAGAAAGAGGCAGCACAGGCAATTTATAATGCAATTTACCGGGCATTTCAGGAGGGATATTAAGATGAATAAAATAATATTTGCAACAGGAAACAAGGACAAGATGAAAGAAATCCGCATGATTTTATCGGATCTTGATGTAGAGATTCTTTCTATGAAAGAAGCCGGAATCAGTGTGGATATTGAAGAAAATGGAACTACTTTTGAAGAAAATGCACTGATTAAGGCAAATGCTGTGGCAGCATATACAGATGCTATTGTTTTAGCTGATGATTCTGGTCTGGAAATTGATTATCTGAATAAGGAACCGGGTGTATATTCCGCCCGTTATATGGGAGAAGATACCTCTTATACCATAAAAAACCAGAATCTTTTGGACCGTCTGAATGGAGTACCAAAGGAACAGCGGACCGCACGCTTTGTATGTGCAATTGCGGCTGTATTACCGGATAAAGAAACACTGGTAACCCGTGAGACAATTGAGGGATATATTGGATTTGAGCCTCAGGGTGAAAATGGATTTGGCTATGATCCAATCTTTTATGTGGATGAATATAACTGCTCCACAGCAAGCTTGCCACCGGATAAGAAGAATGAAATGAGCCATCGTGGAAAAGCATTACGCGCAATGAAAGAAGCACTCATGGGAAAAGGTTTATCATAAAGGAAGATAAAAGATGAGAGTATTGATAGTAAGTGATACCCATAAGAAACATGAAAATCTGATAACGATTATGGAAAAAGAAAGACCTTTTGACCGTATGATTCATCTGGGAGATGCAGAAGGTTATGAGGACTATATTGCGGAACTGGCAGGATGTCCACTGGACATTGTGGCAGGAAATAATGACTTTTTCTCTGAACTTCCGAAAGAAAAGGAAATTGAAATCGGAGGATTAAAGGCATTGATTACCCATGGACATTACTATTATGTTTCTGCCGGCCTGGAGGATATCAAGAAAGAGGCAAGGGGAAGAGGCATGGATATTGTAATGTTCGGACACACCCACAGACCGCTTATAGAAAAGGATCATGGTGTAGTGGCATTGAATCCGGGCAGCACATCATATCCTCGTCAGGATGGACATCTGCCGTCTTATATCGTGATGGAAATCGACGCAAATGGTACTCCGGACTATCAGCTCAAATATCTTTCTGAAGAAGAAAAATCAAAAAAACCTTTATAAATTGGGGCAAGATTCGGAGTTGTAAAAATTTTTTGAAAAAATTTGAAAATAAATGTTGACAATTGGTATATGCTATAATATAATATGTCTTGCGTCACGGAAAAAGAAATTTAAATAGCGTTGACGGGGTGTGGCTCAGCTTGGCTAGAGCGCCTGGTTTGGGACCAGGAGGTCGCAGGTTCGAATCCTGTCACCCCGACTTCATGCGGGTGTAGTTCAATGGTAGAACACCAGCCTTCCAAGCTGGATACGTGGGTTCGATTCCCATCACCCGCTTTCTAATTGGAAAATTAGATATGTGTTCGTAGCTCAGCTGGATAGAGCAACGGCCTTCTAAGCCGTGGGTCGGGGGTTCGAATCCCTTCGAGCACATTTTCCCAAGAGGGAAGAGAGACCGCCTGATGGCCGGAATCTTATGGTGGGTATAGCGCAGTTGGTTAGCGCGCCAGATTGTGGCTCTGGAGGCCCAGGGTTCGAATCCCTGTATCCACCTTGATGCGATGGTTAGAGCATCTTTTGTAAAATTGATGGGCTATCGCCAAGCGGTAAGGCACAGCACTTTGACTGCTGCATACGTTGGTTCGAATCCAACTAGCCCAGTTAAGCTGTGATGTATCTTGAAGGATTCCAAAAGGATTTGGAAAGAGCACTTATCGAACTAAATATGTATGGGATATTAGCTCAGTTGGTAGAGCACTTGACTTTTAATCAAGTTGTCCGGGGTTCGAATCCCCGATGTCTCAGTAGTTAAAAATGGCGGAAATACTGATAAATACAGTGTTTCCGCCATTTTTGTGAGTAATCGGAAGCAGTGCTAAGTAAGCCCAAATATTCATCTTCACCACATCTTCAAGGGCATTTTTGAATATCTTCGTCTTCATTTCATCTTCAAAAGGAGAAAAAGAAGCGTTTGCGTAATTAGGTAGAATGCTTTATGATTAAGACAATGAGGTGTTAGGAAGGCTTTCAAAAATCTTTGGAGAAACATATAAAGATTGAAAGGAAGATGAAATAATGTATTATGGAAAAGAAACAGGTGAATTAAAAAAAGCAAGAGAAGAGTATGAAGGTATTTTTGGTTATGATCCAAATGGAGAAATGGAATTAGAGTTTAATGAACAAGACGAATATTTAGCAGTTTTATTACAGTGTATAGAAGAAAAGAAAGATATGTTTGATGTACTTGGAGGAGAAAAAGCATGACAAGAAGAGAACGTGAAGTAACAGATATAAATGAAATCCTTAAGATTATGGATGCCTGCAAGATTGTGCATGTGGGACTTGTGGATGGTGACCAGCCTTATGTGTTACCGATGAATTACGGCTATACCTATGAAGATGGGAAAATGGTGATTTACCTTCATGGAGCAAAGAAGGGTTATAAGTATGATTTGATAGAGAAGAATCCGAAGGTATGCTTTGAAATGGAGTGTGATGTGGTGCCATTTGAAGGAAAGGTGGCATGTCAGTATGGTAATTCCTATTCCTGTGTTATGGGAAAAGGGAAAGCTGTTATCGTAGAGGATGTAAATGAGAAAATGCAGGCACTTTCCATTTTGATGAAATGCCAGACCGGAGGCGATTTTACTTTTAATGAAGAACTGGTATCCATTGTCAATGTGATTCGGATTGATGTAAGTGAATTCAGCGCAAAAAGAAGACCGATTCCGGAAGGATTGAAAAAGTAACAGAATAACAGAAGATTGAAAAAGAAATATTGACAAAGAAATATTGATAAAGTAGAAAGCAGGATTATGAAAGTGTAATTCCTGCTTTTTTCTATCCTCAATCATTTATCACAAAACTGTGACAATCTATTCGTTGCGCGACGTAGGAAGCATTTGTATAATGAGACATAGGAATGAACCGGGGAAAAGTAGAAAAGAAAAAAACGAATGACAACAGATAAGAAAAAGGATGTTTAGGGAAGATGGATAGAATATTAGTAGTGGAAGATGACCGGGAACTGAACCAGGGAATTTGCTTTGCACTGCAGCAGGCAGGGTATGAGACAGAAAGTGCCTATTCCATTCAGGAGGCAAAGCTTGCGGGTTTGCAGCAGGAATATTCGCTTATGATACTGGATGTAAATCTTCCGGATGGAGAGGGCTTTGGCTTTTGTAAATGGATTATGGAGCGCAGGAAAGTGAAGACCATGTTTCTTACGGCAAGAGATTTGGAAGAAGATGTATTATCCGGGTATGAACTGGGAGCAGAGGATTATGTGACAAAGCCATTTTCCATACATATTCTGCTAAAGAAGATAGCGGTCATTTTAAAACGGGAGACGGAAAATCCAAGAAATATTTATGAAGATGGATATCTGCGGATAGACTTTGACCGGGTCAAGGTAGAAATAGAGGGGAAAGAGTGCATGGTAACACCTACAGAATTTCGGATGTTACGCTTATTTATTGAACATGCAGGACAGCTGCTTTCTTATAATGTGCTGTTAGAGCAATTGTGGGACTGTGATGAAGCATATGTGGACCGACACACACTGGCAGTCAATGTGAACCGGCTCCGTGGAAAGATAGAGGATGCGGAACACAAATATATTTCAAATGTATATGGGATGGGATATCAATGGTTGCGATAGGAATAATAGCAGGCTGTGGCATTGTGATAAGTTATCTTCTAGTCAGACTGTATCGGCAGAAGAAGGAAATCTATGATTTTACGGAAGAACTACAGCGGTGTCTGACGCTGATGAAAGCAGGCGAAGACATTGGAAATGAAGCGGAGTTTAAGGACAGCCTTTGGGATAAGATTTATCAGGATTTGCAGGAGCTTATGGATGTTTGGAACAGGAAGAACCGACAGAGCCATAAGGAAAAAGAACAGATAAAAGAGTTGATTTCTGATATTTCCCATCAGGGTAGAACGCCAATGGCGAATATTAAAATATATCTGGAAATTTTAGAAGAGGAACAGGAAGATAAGGTGCGGCGGCAGGAGTGTATTGGAAAGCTGATAAAACAGACAGAACGGCTGGATTTCCTGATGCAGAGTCTGGTGAAGCTTTCGCGCCTGGAAACCGGAATCATAGAAATATGTGAAAAGGACACAAAGATTTTTGAAGTGTTAGGACTAGCGGTTGCGGCAGTGGTACCGGGAGCGGAAGCAAAAGAGATTTCTGTCCATGTGGACTGCCCGGAGACATTGAAACTGTTTTGCGATGCCAAGTGGACACAGGAAGCAATTTTTAATCTTTTAGAGAATGCAGTGAAATATACTCCAAAAGGGGGAAGCATCTATATTTCAGTAATGGAACAGGAGGTTTTTGGAAAAATCAGCATCCGGGATACCGGAAGGGGAATCCCTGCGGAACATCAGGCACAGATTTTTCAAAGGTTTTACCGGGAACCGGAAGTCCATGATGAGGATGGAATCGGGATTGGTCTGTATCTGGCACGAAAGATTGTGACGATGCAGGACGGCTATATGGAAGTGCATTCAGAAAGTGGAAAGGGGGCAGAATTTTGCATTTATCTGCCAATGAAATAAAAGAAGTAGTACGGACAGAGGAGTTAAAGAAATATTATCCGTTGGGAACCCATACGGTAAAGGCCTTAGATGGAGTGAACCTTACCGTAAAAGAGGGAGAATTTGTGGCAATCACCGGAAAGTCCGGAAGCGGGAAAAGTACGCTGCTGCATATGTTAGGAGCATTGGATGTGCCAACATCCGGAGAAGTCTATATTGATGGGAAAAGCCTTGCATCAATGACGAGGGAAGAGCAGGCAGTCTTTCGAAGAAGGAAGGTTGGTGTAGTATTTCAAAGCTATAACCTGATTCCTGATTTGAGTGTGTATGAGAATATTGTGCTGCCCATCGAGCTGGATGGAGGTTATGTGGACAAGGCATATATAGAAGAATTGTTAAGGCAACTGAAAATAGAAGATAAGCGGGATGCACTGCCGGATACGTTATCCGGCGGTCAGCAGCAGAGAACAGCAATTGCCCGGGCATTATCCTATAAGCCGGCTATTCTCTTAGCGGATGAACCCACGGGAAATCTTGATACACAGACCAGCCATGATGTTATGGGATTGTTAAAAACAGTGGCACGAAAATATCAGCAGACTACAATTCTGATTACCCATGACATGGACGTGGCGCAGTTGTCAGACCGGATTGTATACATGGAAGATGGGAAAATCAGGAAGGAACGAAAGCTCTATGCTTAAAAATAATAATCAGGCTGTCATCCGTAAGATGGCAGTCCGTTCCATAAGGAGCAACAGAAAGAAAAACAGCCTGTATCTTGTGGCAATTGTATTGGCGGTGCTGATGCTGTTTACGGTTATGCAGACAGGGGCTTCCTACATGCATATGCAGTATGTCTGGCGGCTGCATTCTGTGGGGGAACTCTATGATGGAATTCTGATGGGTGGAGTTACAAAGGAGCAGGAAGAAACAGTAAAAGCAGATCCTGGTATTGAGGTAGTTGGAATTACAGAATTTATGCTGGGAAACATCGGTGAAAAGAATATTTCTATCATATATGAGGATAAAAATTACCGGGAGAAAATGCATCAGCCCGGCATTCTGCATCAGGAGGGAAGGTATCCTGAGACAGCCGATGAGGTGATGGTTACAAAGACGCTGTTGGAAAAGCGGAAGTTGGAAAATCTTACAATTGGAGATACGCTGCTTTTAAGCTATCAGAAGAAAGATGGAACCCAGGTAGAAAAGCCCATGAAAATTACGGGCATCATAGATGACTATGAAGAAACTGCCAACTGTTTCGTGACGGAAGAGGTGTTTGAACAGGCAGGCTACAGCCAGGCAGACTATGGCTGTGGCATTCTCTACTATCAATATCGCTTCTGGTTTGCATCAGACCGGATAGAGAACCGGCTGAAAGAAGAATTAAATCTGGAACGGAAGCAGAACATTCAGACAACGTGGGACTGTGATAAGGTAAAGGGAATTTTTCTTGGAATGATAGGAATCATTATGTTAACCTGCCTCAGTGCCTATTTACTGATTTACAATATCATGTATTTATCCATAGAAGATAATATCCGCTATTATGGATTGCTTCGTGCTGTTGGAATGACAGAAAGCCAGATGCACCGGCTGTTGTGGCAGAAACAGATTATTCTAAGTGGAATCGGAATTTTAATGGGAATAGTTTTAGGATTTCTGACGTCCTATCTTGTGATTCCCGGAACAATCCGGGTACTGGGACTTCGCTCAGAAAAGATGGCTGTAACGATAAAACCGGAATTTCTGGTGCTGACGATTGCTATTATGGCAGTAACCGTCTATATTGCCAGCCGTAAGCCGGTAAGAGTAGCAGAGCGCATTTCTGTCATGGAGGCACTGGGATATCAGACTTCGAAGGTAGTCTATACCGGAAAGAAAAAACGAACCGGGAAAAATATTATTTACCGTCTGGCATGGCAGCAGCTGTGCCGTATGAAGAAGAAAACAATCCTTGTCATCCTTTCGCTATCAACCAGTCTGACTGTATTTCTATGTGTGGTAACGCTGGCGGGAAGTCAGAGCAAACGGACGGCAGAGTTACAATATATGGATGCTGATATGGAACTGACCAATAAGAGTATGGTGGCTGATACATCAGACTGGAAACAGTCTTTCGATGACACATTTTGTGATAAACTTTCCAAAATAGATGGAGTAAAGGAAATCCACAAATTAGATTACAGTACAATCGTCGTACCCTGGGAGCCGGATTTTTCGGATCAGTGGATGCGTGATTTCTATGACCAGTGGATGTATATAAAATATGACGATGTAAGAGAAGAATATCAGCAGAATCCGGAAGATTTTATGGCGCTGGTGGTTGGAATCGATGAAAAAACATTTCATTATATCAATCAGCAGAACGAAACGGCAATTGATGAAAAATCATTTTTGGAAGGGGAAAGCTGCCTTTTATGCCAGCAATATATGGGATATACCAATGCGGATGTCAAAAATAAGAAAATAAGCTTTTATTTTCCGGGGCAGGAAACAAAGAAATACAGCACATCTGTTGCAGGGCTGCAGAAGGATGACAGCCCATATCGTGGACCCAGCGAGGTAAGTTTATCTGTTGCGGGAATACAGGAGGATGACAGTCCGTATCTTGGCCCGAATGCTATGGGACCGACGATTATAATTTTAGTCAGTGACTCTTTTTTAGAGGATAAGGCAGAGAGCCTGTGGACATACAAGGTATCGGTGATTTATGACGAGGAATACGATAAGGAAACAGAAAAGAAAGTCAAAGAGCTGATACAGGAATCTAAGGATGCAAAAAATATTACCTGGAGCAGCAAGTTAAAGGGTATCAAAGAGCAGAAGCCGGCAGAACAGAAGATGTGGCAGCTAGGAATGGGAATCGCTATAGTTTTGGGATTTATCGGTGTGATGAATTATATTAATACAGAGCTTGGCAGTATATCCGGCAGAAGGCGGGAAATTGCAATATTAGAAAGCATTGGCATGACCGGAAAACAACAGCGCAGGCTGCTTTTGACAGAAGGGATGTATTATGCGGGAATTTCGCTTTTCCTGACGGCAACGGTGGGACTTGGCATTGATGTGCTGTTGTTTCAGCGGATGAATTATCATAAGGTAGCATTTTCCATTCCTGTCATTCCGGTGGTTGTCATGATAGTGACACTGTTTGCACTGTGCATTTTCGTACCGTTGGCAGCAGGCAGATTTATGGAAGGAGATGGCACTCTGGTAGAGCGGATTCGTCATGTGGGAGAATAAAAAATAACTTTCACTGCAACCGTTTCTTCTGTTATTACAATATATAGGTGTAAGGGAAACATCCCAAAACAAATGACGGCGCGGTCTGGGAGAATGGAAACATGAACAAACAATTACTGGAACATTACATTGAGGCATACGGAACGGACATCTATTCTTTTTGTATCCGGATGACACAGAACCGGGAACAGGCAGAAGAACTCTATCAGGATACCTTTCTTGCAATGTGTGAGAAGGAGGACTGGAAGGAAGAGGGAAATGTCAAAAGCTATCTGCTTGGAATTACCATAAAGCTCTGGCAGAACCGGAAGCGGAAATTTGCCTGGCGAAAGCGAATCGCAGCGGAGATTCCCATATCGAAGGAGCAGGGACTGGAAGCATTTTCGGCAGATGAAAATTTAGAGCAGCATATGGTAAGCAAAGAAGAGCAGGAAGCCGTGTGGAAGGCTGTATACAAATTGCCGGAGCAGCTTCGCATCGTGATTCTTCTATATTATATGGAAGATTTCAAGGTGGCTGAGATTGCAGAAAAGCTGTCCCTCTCTATCAGTAATGTGAAAAGTAAACTGATGCGTGCACGTAGATATCTGAAGCAGGAATTGGAGGATTTTATCATATGAAACCAACCTTAGATGATTTATTACACAACTCCCTTATAGCAACTGATATTCCCTCGGAAGAACTCAACGAGAGGATTTTAAACCAGTCAACCCAAAAGGAGGTTGTACCTATGCGGAAGAAAGAAACGAAGAAACCATGGAAAATGGCACAGACAGCAGCGGCTGTGGCACTTCTTGTTTTAGTCACCGGCTGTGGTGTATATGCGGCAGAGCGGATCCTTGCACAAAAACAGATTGCTATTATTGATAATGAAACGGAATTTATGGAAAATGTCACAGAGACAACGATTCATTATGAAGAATTTTCAGGAGAAAATCTTGATTTTGCAGACAGCAAGGTGACCGACCGGACAGAGGAATTTATTCAAACTTCTGATTTCGTTGGAACCGTTACCGAAGGAACCAAGGATGATCTATGGAGCTTGAAGGCAGAAGAAAAGATTGATGGCAAAATAGAGGTGGGTTATGTCTATCCGAAATTAAGCGATGCTTTTAAAGACCAGAATATTGGCATTGACCTTTCTTATATAGAAGCAAATTATCCAACACTCTGGAGTGAAAAAGCCTGTCAGCTTTGCTATGATTCCAGGGATGCAGACACTTTTTCCCGGGGAGCATTCTTTGCCAGTTACCGGAAGGGAGACAGTCAGGCGGTGTCTATCCAGTATGAAGTATCGGATATAACAAATGAGGATGATTATATTTTTAAAGAAGCTTATGACAGCACCGGTACTTATACCACAGCAGATGGTGTGACACTGACCATTACCAGTCAAACAGCAGACAGCGGCTATACGATTACCTATGCCCACATGATTACGGAATATAGTGATTTCGTTCTGACATTGCGGGGAGATTTTTCAGAAGAAGAAAGCCATGTGATTTATGACAGCTTAAATCTTTCTTCTATCTGTGAGACTGGGAAGCAGTAGTGGAAATACCTGTGAAGGCATAATAAAAAACGGTTCAGGATAATTCCTGAACCGTTTTTGTGGTTGGACTGCGGGCAACAGGACTTGAACCTGCACGGTCTCCCACTAGAACCTAAATCTAGCGCGTCTGCCAATTCCGCCATGCCCGCAAGACAAGAACTATAATAATATAAAAATGCAGTTCATGTCAAGTGTAGATTAACCCTGAAGCCCCCGTGCCTGACGGTCCATATCTTCTACTACAATGTCATAGATTTCACCAAGACCTGCGCAGTATTCTAAGACCTTCCAAGGCTCGTTGGTGTGATAATGAATCTTAATCAGTTCTTCATCACCAACTGCCAGAAGGCAGTCTCCTTTGAAATTTTCAGTAAAGTAATCATTAATTGCATCCTCGTTTAGATTTTCCCCTTCAATTAAGAGCTGAGTGTCATATCTGAATTCTAACATCATCGAATCCTCTCTTTCTGTCTATTTCCCTTTTATCAGGAATAAATTTCAAACACAGTATAGCATAACGTGGTAAGAGAAGAAAGTATTTCATAAAGCAGCAGGACTTTGTTGAGACAGATTAACCAAGTAGAAAGTTTTAGATTTCTTTAAGAACTGCCTAAGCAAAGATTAATGTTCTTTAAGAATTCGTAACTGTGATATTCTTGTGATTTTATTGTGCTATAGTTGTCCCTAGAAAAAAGAAAAGAGGGATGATATGGATATTTTAAAGAACATCAGAGAAACTGCCCTGACACATCCGAAGCGGTGTGCAGTGCAAAGCAGAGAACAAAAGCTGACTTATGAGGAGTTAGAAGAATATTCCAACCGGCTTGCAGTATGGATTGCGAAGAACAGCCAGAACCGTAAGCGGCCGGTTATTGTATATGGACATAAGAACCCGTATATGGTGGTATGCTTCCTTGCCTGTGCCAAGGCAGGTAGAAGCTATGTGCCGCAGGATATCTGCATTCCGGTAAGCCGGGTGGATGAGACGGTATTAAGCGTAGAACCGGAACTGACCTTTGTGGTAGAAGGTGTTTATCAGACAGAAATCGGAATGGTAATCGGAAAAGAGAAGATAGAAGAAATCGTAAAACAGGAGACAAACGAGACCGATGTGCTACAGCCTCTGGCCAAAGATGAAGTATGGTATATCATATTTACTTCCGGAAGCACCGGAAAGCCTAAGGGCGTAGAGATTACAAGAGACTGCCTCAGCCATTATCTTGACTGGTCGGTGCAGTTAGGCAGCACCATGGAAGAAAAGGGCGGTGCCCATTTTATGAATCAGGCACCATTTTCTTTTGATTTATCGGTAATGGATTTATATACTTCCCTGGTCTGTGGCGGAACGCTTTATACCATGGATAAGAAGATGCAGAGTGACTATAGTGAGATGTTGGGCTTCTTAGAACAGTCAGAAATAGAAATCTGGGTATCGACACCGTCCTTTGCGGATATGTGTCTGGCAGACCGGAATTTCTGTGGGGAAAAGATCAAAGCCTTAAAACTTTTCTTATTCTGTGGGGAAGTGCTTACTACAGCTACGGTGGAGAAGTTAAAGGAACGTTTCCCGGAGGCAGTCATTATCAATACCTATGGCCCGACAGAATCTACGGTGGCAGTCACAGATGTGACCATAACAGAGAAATTATTGCAGGAGACCATTGCCCGGGGCAAATCCCTTCCGGTAGGCCATGAAAAGCCAGGAACTTATATCGAAATCTGGGATAAAGCCGGAAAAGTGTTGCCGGAAGGAGAACAGGGCGAGATTGTTATTATCGGAGATACGGTAAGCTGTGGTTATTATATGAGAGCAGATTTGACAAAGAAGGCATTTTTCCATTGTATCCTTGATGGAAAAGCTTACCGGGGTTATAAGACCGGAGATGCCGGATATTTAAAAGGCGGGCAGCTTTATTATAATGGAAGAATTGATTTGCAGGTGAAGCTGCATGGATACCGCATTGAAATTGAAGATATTGAGAATAACATGGTAAGACTTCCTCAGATTGACCATGCAGTCGTAGTGCCGAATCTGGAAGAAGGAAAGGTAAAGAGCCTGACGGCATTTGTGACAGGAGCACAGATGGCAGGAAAGAAAGCATCTGAGATTTCAAGACAGGTAAAAAACGGTCTGAAGGAATTCCTTCCGGGTTATATGATCCCAAAGAAAATAAAATATATCGAAACCATGCCAATGAATAACCATGGCAAGGCAGACCGAAAATATCTTGGAGGTCTGGCAGAATGAGTTTTTACAGCGGAGCACCATTCTTTGGCACATTGATTCTGTTATTGCTTTTCGCATTGATTCTTGGCTGTATGGAAAGGAGCCTGCGCTGGTATAACCTTATCGTATCCGGTGTAATGGTTGTCTGCGTGTTAGGCGGAAATCTGACGGCGCTTGCGTATTTTGCAGGATATTTTCTGATTGAGTGGATGCTGGTCAGAGGATATGAATACATAAGAAAGAAATATGGAAGAAAGGCAGCATTTTATCGCAGTTTTGTGCTGCTTTCCATTCTGCCACTTGCATTATGTAAATTATGTGATCTTCCATGGTTAAAGGAGATGAATCTTTTTCAGTTTACCGGAATTTCCTATCTTACGTTCCGGGTGGTGCAGATTATCATTGAACTTTATGATGGCACCATAGAAGAGGTGAAAATCCTTGATTTTTCAGCATTTTTAATCTTTTTTCCAACCTTTAGCTGTGGACCCATTGACCGGAGCAGAAGATTCTTGGAGGATTATCATAATGTGCCGGGAAGAAGAGAATATCTTGAGCGGTTTGGAATTGGTTTACAGAAGCTTGTTTTAGGAGCAGCATATAAATTCGTATTTGCGGATTTCTTCTATCAGATTATGAACCAGTTCATGAACCAGACAGCAGGGAATATGGTTTGTTATGCATACAGCTATGGTTTTTATATGTTTTTTGATTTTGCGGGATACAGTCTGATGGCAGTGGGAACCGGCTATATGCTTGGCATCTGCGTACCGGATAACTTTAAGAAACCGTTTATCAGCCGGGATATGAAAGAATTCTGGGCAAGATGGCATATTTCCCTGTCCGAGTGGTTCCGGGATTTCGTCTTTTCCAGATTTATGATGTTATCCATGCACAAAAAATGGTTTAAAAGCAGATTAAACGGTGCAGCAGCAGGCTTTCTTATCAATATGCTGGTGATGGGTGTGTGGCATGGTCTGACGGTGCATTATATTTTGTACGGACTCTATCATGGCATATTGCTGGCAGTTACGGAAATCTATCAGAAGAAGTCGAAGTTCTATAAGAAATATAAGAAGAAAACCTGGTATGCACTGGCATCATGGGGAATCACATTAAATCTGGTGATGTTTGGTTTCCTGATTTTCTCAGGACATTTTATTACAATTTAGGTTATCCCAACTTATATATAGAAGAAAAATTTTAGATGCAGAATCATTTGCAAAGAAAAATAGAAAGAGAAAAAGGAGATTATAAGATGAAAGAAAAGATTTTGGATATTATTGAAAAAGTATGTGAGGATGACAGCATCCGGGAAGACCTTACGATGAATCTTTTTGAAGAGGATTTACTGGATTCCTTAAGCTTTGTAGCACTTCTGGTGGAACTTGAGGATAACCTTGGTGTTGTAATTTCACCATCGGAAGTAATAAGAGAGGATATGGATACACCGGAGAAAATTATTGCGCTGGTAGAAGCGAAAGCACAGGAGAAGTAAGCATGAAAACGATAAAAGCATTTGCAGTTTCGCTGCTGTTATGCGCACTTACGATAGTGGGACTGCATTTATACAGCGGCAGAGGTTTTTCGGCAGAGGGAAAAGCAGGCACCTGGGTCAGTGATGCAAAATCCCAAAGCGGCAGTACATTAAAGAAGATGGCAGCCGATGAAAATGCATTGCTGATATTCGGCTCTTCGGAGCTGCGGCATGGACAGGGCAGTGGATTCCATGGAGATACGATTTTTGATGGTGCGGATATGGATCCCATTTATGTAGGAAAAGCAGGGTATCAGAGCCTGACCCATGCCATTACGCTGGGCGCGGTGGGCAGTCAGGCAGCCAATAAGAAGGCAGTATTAATCGTTTCGCCCCAGTGGTTTAAAGAAAATGGAGTAAAATCCACGGCGTTTGAAGCTGCTTTTTCAGAAGAAGAATATATTGCATTGCTGGAAAATCCGGATATCAGTCAGGAAACCAAAGATTATATCAATGGCAGACTGCAAAATATCATGGCAGATAATGAAAACATGTCAGAAAGAGTAAAAAAAGCCAGGGAATGGTATCAGCCGAAGGATGATAATACAGCAGAACAACCAGGCTGGCTGGAGCAGAAAAAAGCAGATTTTCATAAGGTACTGTTGGAAGAAAAGAATAATTATAAAGTGATGGCAGAGGCACTGATGGATGGAATCAGCAATCATAGGAGCAGGGAAAGTGGTGCAAAGCTGTCACAGGCTACCTGGGAGCAGCTTCGAAAGGAAGCTGAAACAGAAGGACATAAGCTTTCGGATGGCAACGACTATGGCATGTTTGACAGCGTATATAAAGGAACGTACCAGACGCTGATTGCCAATGGAAAACATAAGAATCCGAAGTACACCTTAGATTCCATGGAATTTTCGGATTTGGAATGTTTTTTGTCAATTTGCAGGGAGGAGGGAATAGAGCCTTTGGTAGTAATCCTTCCCTTTAATGGATACTGGTATGATTATACGGAACTGACGGCAGAAGAGCGGAGTGCATTTTATGAAAAGATAAGATGCATAGCAGAAGATTATGGTGTGCAGTGTGCCGATTTGAGTGGAAATGAATATACAGAGTATTACTTTGAGGATAATTCCCATCCAGCATTGAAAGGACTGGTAGATTTAAATGAAGCGATTTATGAATTTTATCGGAAAGATAAGACAGAATGAGAAGGCAGTATTTCTTGGTAAAGTGATTTTCTTTTACCTGCTGCTGATGATTCTATGGATGCATTTTATGCTGGCAAAGGATTCTGCAGCACCGGCGTTTATTTATGAGCAGTTTTAAACTATACCGGTTTGGAATGCGATATATAACCTGCGGTTATATATTAAAATAAATCAACCTAGTAAAATCAATACGTCTTTAGTACTTTAACGCGGTGAAGGGCATGAAAAACCTAGAAAAATCAAGGAGTAGCAGGGAAAATGAGTATTGCTTTTCAAATTTTCATGTAGTAAGATAAGGCACATGAAACCTAGGAGTTAAAGGAGGAACTATTATGAAGAAAAAAATAGTCAGTGTAATACTGGTCGCAGCGATGGCAGTTGGATGCCTTGCAGGTTGTGGCTCAAAAGAAGCAAAAAATGAAGATGCATTCTATATCGGAGGAATTGGACCGGTTACCGGTGATGCAGCAATTTACGGAACAGCCGTTCAGAACGGTGCACAGATTGCTGTCGATGAGATTAATGAAGCCGGTGGAATTAACGGTCATCAGATTGAATATAATTTCCAGGATGATCAGGGAGACCCTGAAAAAGCAGCAAACGCATACAACACCTTAAAAGACTGGGGTATGCAGGTATTAATGGGAACTGTTACAACAGGTCCTTGTGTATCTGTGGCAGATTTAACTGCAGCAGATAATATGTTCCAGATTACACCATCTGCATCATCTACAGATGTAATCAAGAACGACAATGTATTCCAGGTATGCTTTACAGACCCTGCACAGGGAACAAAATCCGCACAGTATATCGGTGAGAATAACCTTGCCAAGAAAGTGGCAATTATTTACAACAGTTCAGATATCTATTCATCAGGTATCGAAGCAAAATTCGTAGAAGAAGCAGCAAACCAGAACTTTGAGGTAGTTGCAGAAGAAGCATTTACTGCAGATTCCAAGACAGATTTTTCTACACAGTTACAGAAAGCAAAAGATGCAGAAGCAGATTTGGTATTCCTTCCAATCTACTATACAGAAGCATCTATTATCTTAACCCAGGCAGATTCTATGGGATATGCACCGACATTCTTCGGATGCGACGGTATGGACGGAATCTTAGGTGTTAAGAACTTTGATACTTCTTTAGCAGAAGGACTTATGTTATTAACACCGTTTGCAGCAGATTCGAAAGATGAAAAAACTGCAAACTTCGTTTCTAAATATGAAGAGAAATATAAAGATACACCAAACCAGTTTGCAGCTGATGCTTATGATGCAATTTATGCAATCAAAGCAGCATTGGAAGAAGCAAATGCAACACCGGATATGAGTGCTTCTGATATTTGTGATTTATTGAAAGACGCAATTACAAAAGTCAACATTGATGGTGCAACAGGTAGCGGAATGACATGGTCAGCAACTGGTGAAGTAAACAAAGATCCTAAAGCGGTTGTAATTCAGAATGGTGAATACGTAGGAATGTAATGTATTTTATCAGATAAGCCAAAGAGGGGTTGCCAATGGCAGCCCCTTTTATGTATTATAGAGGTATATATTCTAAGAGAAAGCAAGAGGTGTTGTTATGAGATTCATAACGTATTTAATCAACGGTATCAGCCTTGGCAGCATCTATGCAATCATTGCACTGGGTTACACCATGGTGTATGGAATTGCTAAGATGCTGAATTTTGCCCATGGTGATGTTATCATGATTGGCTGCTATGTCGTATTTATGACAATGAGCGGCATGAACATGAACCCGCTTTTGAGCGTAATCCTTGCAGTTGTAGTCTGCACTGTGCTTGGCGTGATAATTGAAAAAGTGGCATATAAGCCTTTGCGTAAGGCATCTCCACTGGCAGTATTGATTACCGCAATTGGTGTCAGCTATTTGTTGCAGAATATTGCATTACTGATATTTGGTGCAGATACCAAATCCTTTAGTTCTGTGGTTCCACTGCAGAATATTAAGATTGGCGGAATTACCATAACCGGTGTTACGGTAGTGGCAGTCCTGGCATGTATTGTTATCATGATTGGTCTGATGATTTTTATTAAAAAGACAAAAGCAGGACAGGCAATGCTGGCAGTATCCGAGGATAAGGATGCAGCACAGCTTATGGGGGTAAATGTTAACGGGACAATTTCACTTACTTTCGCAATTGGTTCCGGACTTGCGGCAATTGCAGGTGTGTTACTGTGTTCAGCATATCCGACACTGACTCCATATACCGGCGCTATGCCTGGTATCAAAGCATTTACTGCAGCTGTATTTGGTGGAATCGGTTCCATTCCGGGAGCATTTATCGGAGGAATCCTTCTTGGTATTATCGAAATCTTAGGAAAAGCTTATATTTCTTCACAGCTTTCCGATGCTATCGTTTTTGCCGTGTTGATTATTGTGTTATTGGTTAAGCCTACCGGTATTCTTGGTAAGCCAATTCATGAGAAAGTGTAGGTGGCAGGAATGAGTAAAATGAATTTAAAAACAATGAAGAAGACAACAAAGAGTAATCTGATTACATATGCTATGGTAATCGTCATTTTTGCCGTAGTACAGATTCTGGTAGCAACCGGAAGCATGTCCAGTCTGATGCAGGGACTTTTGGTACCCCTTTGTACTTATTCTATCGTTGCAATCGGATTGAACCTCTGTGTAGGCTATCTGGGTGAATTAAGTCTTGGTCATGCAGGCTTTATGTGTGTCGGCGCATTTTCCAGTGCTTTCTTTACCAGATGTATGGAAAATTCACCGATGAATCCAACCCTGCGTTTTATCATCGCTTTATTAATCGGAACTGCTGTTGCAGCATTCTTTGGATTCTTAATCGGAATTCCGGTACTTCGTTTAAGAGGTGATTACCTTGCAATCGTAACACTGGCATTTGGAGAGATTATCAAGAATGTCATCAATGTTCTTTATGTAGGCAAAGATGAAAACGGTCTGCATTTTGCAATCAATGACAACAAGGCTCTTAATATGTCGGGAACCGGAGAAATGATTATCGATGGTGCAAAGGGAATCACCGGAACACCAAGACAGTCTACTTTCTTAATCGGTGTTATTTTAATTCTGGTTGCATTGTTTGTAGTATTTAATCTGGTTAATTCCAGAAGCGGCCGTGCTATCATGGCAATCCGTGATAACCGTATTGCAGCAGAATCCGTTGGCATTAATATTACAAAGTTTAAACTGATGGCATTTACTATTTCAGCAGCAATCGCAGGAGCAGGTGGAGTGCTTTATGCACATAACCTTTCCAGCCTGATTGCCCAGCCGGCAAACTTTGGATACAATATGTCCATCATGATTCTGGTATTTGTCGTACTCGGTGGAATGGGAAGCTTCCGTGGTTCCATTATTGCAGCCGTAGTACTGACCATGCTTCCGGAAGTATTGCGTGGACTGCGTGATTACCGTATGCTGATTTACGCAATTGTTCTGATTGCAATGATGCTCTTTAACTGGGCACCGGCAGCAATTACCTGGAGACAGACACATTCTTTGAAGAATTTATTTGCAAAGAAAACGAAGGAGGTACAATAAGATGGCAATGTTAGAAGTAAAGAATCTTGGAATTTCCTTCGGTGGACTCCGGGCGGTAGATGGATTTGAAATGCAGATTGAAAAAGGTCAGTTATACGGACTGATTGGACCGAACGGTGCAGGTAAAACAACCGTATTTAATATGCTTACCGGTGTATACAAACCGGATGATGGAAGCATTGTACTGGATGGAAAAGATATTACCGGAAAGAAAACCATAGATATTAATAAAGCCGGAATTGCAAGAACCTTCCAGAATATCCGCCTTTTTAAAGACCAGTCCGTGCTGGATAATGTAAAAGTCGGACTGCATAATCATCATACTTATTCTACTTTAACCGGAATTCTAAGACTTCCGAAGTATTTTAAAGTAGAAGCAGAGATGAATGAAAAGGCAATGGAGCTGTTAAAGGTATTTGGTCTTGAGGATGAAGCAGATTATCTGGCATCCAATCTTCCGTATGGTAAACAGCGTAAACTGGAGATTGCAAGAGCACTGGCAACTGAACCAAAACTTCTGCTTTTAGATGAGCCGGCAGCCGGCATGAACCCAAATGAAACCAAAGAATTAATGGATACCATCCGCTTTGTAAGGGATGAATTTGATATGACCATTCTTCTGATTGAACATGATATGAAACTGGTATCCGGTATCTGTGAGAAACTGACTGTATTGAACTTCGGCCAGGTACTGGCAAGCGGAAATACCAGTGACGTATTGAATAATCCACAGGTTATCAGGGCATATCTGGGCGAATAGGAGGGATGATAAAATGGCAATGCTTGAAATAAAAGATTTGGAAGTATATTACGGCGTGATTCAGGCAATTAAAGGGATTTCCTTTGATGTCAATGAAGGAGAAGTCATTGCATTAATCGGAGCCAATGGTGCAGGTAAGACAACTACACTGCAGACCATCACCGGAATGCTCAGTGCCAAAAAGGGAAGCATTCTTTTTGAAGGAACAGATATCACCAAGGTTCCGGGACACAAGATTGTATCCATGGGAATGGCACATGTTCCGGAAGGAAGACGTGTATTTGCAGAGCTTTCAGTATATGAAAACTTAAAGCTGGGTGCATATACCAGAAAAGATAAGCAGGAAATTGCAGAGTCTTTAGAGCGTGTATACAAGAGCTTTCCAAGATTAAAGGAACGTAAGAATCAGCTGGCTGGAACCTTAAGTGGTGGCGAACAGCAGATGCTTGCCATGGGCCGGGCGTTGATGAGTAAGCCGAGGATCATCCTTATGGATGAGCCGTCCATGGGATTGTCTCCAATCTTTGTAGAAGAGATTTTTAACATTATCAAAGAAATATCTGCATCCGGTACAACTGTTCTATTGGTAGAACAGAATGCAAAGAAAGCATTATCGATTGCAGACCGTGCATATGTACTGGAAACAGGTAAAATTGTATTGAGCGGTGATGCCAAAGAGCTTATGAATAATGAGTCTATTAAAAAGGCATATTTAGGAGAGTAGGTGTTAAATATGAAACATACGGTAATAACCATTGCAAGAAGTTATGGAAGCGGCGGAAGAACGCTGGGTAAGAAGCTGGCAGAAGAACTTGGAATTCATTGCTATGACCGTGAGTTAATAAGAATGGCTTCTGATGAAAGCGGAATCAATGAGGCATTGTTTGGAGAGGCAGATGAGAAACTGCGTAAGATGCCACTGTTTCGTATTGCGAAGAAAGCATATCATGGGGAAGTGCTTCCACCGGATAGTGATGAGTTTGTATCCAACGACAATCTCTTTAACTATCAGGCGAAAATTATCCGTGAGGTAGCCAAAGAAGAGTCCTGTATTATTATCGGACGTTGTGCGGATTATGTTTTAAAAGATTGTGATTATGTAAAGAGTCTGTTTTTCTACGCACCGCGTAAGGACTGCATTGAACGTGTCATGCAGCAGAATGGTGGAACTAAGAAGGATATTGAAAAGAAGATAGACACCATTGATAAGTATCGCGCAGATTATTACAAATACTATACCGGCAGGGAGTGGAACGATGCCAGAAATTACGATTTCTGTCTGGACACTACATCCTTAAGTTATGAGAAGCTGGTACAGGTTGTAAAAGCATATTTAGAAATCAGTGAGGCAGAGGAGCCTTAGGAACAATATTGTAGCAGAATATGAGAAAGAAGAGGTATCTGATGATTCGGGCATCGGATACCTCTTCTTTCAATGCTTATGCGGGTAGTGGGAAAACGCTGGACTTGTAAAGCATGTTTTCTGTAGTTTTACAGTTTCTTTAAAATTTTATCGATGTCATTTCTGTGGCCTAATATCATCAGATGGTCCGTGTCTTTAAAAATATAATTGGCATCCGGCAGCAGGCTCATGACACCATCTGTTTTAATACCGATGATATTGGCATGATAGCAGGCACGGAAATTTAGATCCTTAATACTCTTTCCAATCCATTCCGGTAATGGCGGAATCTCATAAATGGAGAAGCCACCGCCTAATTCAAAGTAGTCAAAGACCTGGTCGGCAGAGAAACGGACTGCAGTTTTTTCAGCGATATCCCGGTCAGGGTAGATAACTTCGTCAGCACCGTTCCGCAGCAGAAATTTGGCATGAATATCACGGTTTGCTTTGCTGACGACATATCTGGCACCCATTTCCTTAAGCAGGCTTGTAATCTCTAAGCTGCTCTGGAAATTACTTCCGATACAGACAAAGCAGACGTCAAAATTGCCAACACCTAAAGTGGCAAGTACTTTTTCATTGGTGCAGTCGCCAATTTTTGCACTGGTGACAAAAGAGAGAACATCTTCCATTACGGCTTCATTCTCGTCCACAACCATAATCTCATTATCCAGTTTGGATAAGTCTTTGCAAAGGTGAGTGCCAAATCGGCCCAGTCCAATAATTAAAAATGATTTCATAGAATCCTCCTAGTATAATCAAGATATTTGATATTAACCGACATTGATTTTTTCTACCGGCTGCATCACATGCGCAATCCTTTTCTTATCCGTAAATGATAAGGCAAAGGAAAGGCTTCCCAGTCGTCCTAAATACATTAACAGAATTAGAATGATATGACAGCTGGTACTAAGGCTGCTTGTAATACCGGTTGACATTCCGACAGTGTCAAGAGCTGAAAATGCTTCAAAAGCCACATCAATGACTGGATAACCGGAAATAGCAGTAATTGCCAGTGTGGCGCTGAGTGCCAGCGTCAACTGGAACATAAGGACGACGACTGATTTGGTGATAACAGATTCTTCCAGTCTGCGTCCGAAAATATTTGTTCCGGTAGTACGGGTTAAGGTGGAACGTACGGATAACAATAGAACAAATATGGTTGTAACCTTTACACCGCCGGCGGTAGAACCCGGGGCACCACCGATAAACATAAATACAATAGAAAGAAATTTACTGCTTTCGCTTAACGCACCATTATCAACAGCGTTAAAACCGGCAGTTCGTGGGGTAACAGTACAGAAGAAAGAATTCAAAAGCTGTTCTCCGAAACTCATACCGGCAAATAAGCGGTTATGCTCAAAAAGATAAAAGAGCAGCGTGCCGCCAAAGAGGCAGACTGCAGTAGCACTTAAAACCATTTTGGTCTGCAGGGCATAGTGGCGGCAATGCAGCCCGTGTTCCCTAAGGTCATTCCATACAAAGAAACCAATACCACCAATCAGGATCAGGGCACTGATGGTAAGAATTACTACAGGATCATTGTAGAATCTGGTAATGGATGAAAATGGACTGTAACGCCCCATTAAATCGAATCCTGCATTACAAAAAGCTGAAATAGAATGGAAGATACCATAATAGATGGCATGTAAAACATCCATGTCTTTCAGAAAACGCAGTGTAAGAATGAATGCACCTGACATTTCAAAAAGAAATGTGCCTCCGATGACACGGCGGACAAGCCGCACGACACCGCCGATTTCAAGGGTGTTTAAACTTTCTTTAATAAGACCACGCTGCTTCAGCCCGATTTTCTTACGTAACATCAAAGAAACAGTAATGCCAATGGTGATAAAACCAAGACCACCAATCTGAATCAGAACTAATAAAACAAGCTGTCCGAAAATGCTCCAGTGGGTAAAGGTGTCGACCAGAACCAGACCGGTTACACAGGTAGCACTGGTTGAGGTGAAAAGGGCAGTTATAAATGGAGTCCATTCACCATTCCGGCTGGAAACCGGAAGCATCAGAAGTATGGTTCCGATAAAGATGAGCAATAGAAAACCAAGAGCTATCATCTGTGTACCGGACATACGTTTTTCAAATTTCCCAAACATAATAAAATTCCTATTCCTGATTTAAATAATTTTCGATAAATCTTATTTATCTATTATAGTAATTCTACTCCGCTTTGTCCAGAAAAGACAGTCTGACAGCAAGAAAAAATTATAGAATGAGTTGTTGTCTTAGCTGGTTTGTTTGAGTATAATAAAATAATAGGGTAAACTTGAAAAGAAAAAACTTGAAAAGGATAGAAAAAGGTAGGTTTTTATATGGGACTTTTTATTGTATTTATCATTATTATCATATATGTTGCTTTGTCCCAGAGTGTAAAGCAAAGCAATAATCAAAACAGGCGTGGAAATAATCCGGCTATGGGGCGGCCGCCACAGCAGATATATCGTCCACAGATGAACCAGCCGCAGCGTACATATCAGCAGGTGCCAAACCAGCAGCATACATATCAGCAGACCATGAACCAGCCACAACGGGCATATCAGCAGGCACCAGTCCAGCCGCATCCCATGTATCAGCAGGCACCTGATCCGCAGATGAACAGACAGCAGGCACAGCAGCAGTTAAAGAACCGGCTGGCGGAAAAATATCAGTCTGCAGCGGCAGAGGAAATGTCTGCCATGGAAGTAATAGAACCGATGGAATTTACTTATGATATTCCACAAAGTGATAATATGAAGAAAGTGCAGGAGCTGATGGTAACTGGCTTCAGCGGCAATCTGAATTTTGAAAGAGATTTTGTGGCAGAAGGAATTGAAATGTTAAACCGTTTTGAATTACAGTAAAGAGCATAGATAAGTGGAGGATGACAGCAATGGAAGGCAGAAGACCGGCAACCGGGGAGATTTACAGACATTTTAAAGGAAAATTATATCAGATTGTAGCCATAGCAACACACAGCGAAACAAGAGAAGAACTGGTGATTTATCAGGCACTTTACGGAGCTTATAAAGTATATGCAAGACCGCTTGCCATGTTTGTAAGCGAAGTTGATCATGAGAAATATCCGGCAGCAGAGCAGAAATACAGATTTGAAAAAGTAAAACTGCAGGAAGAAGCAACTCCACAGGAAGCGGTAAGGGTTAGTCAGGAGACAACACAGCCGCAGGCAACAGCCCAGCCGCAGGAAACTTCAGAATCCGAAGAGCAGGCGAATCCGTTCCTGCTGCGTTTCTTAGATGCAGATACCTATGAGGAGAAATATAAGATTTTAAATGAGATGGAAAATGATATTACAGACCGTCTGATTAATGATTTTTCCGTAGTATTGGATGTGGTAATTCCGGAAGGAGATTTAACCGGCCGTTATATACAGTTAAAGCAGTGCGTGGCAACCATGTGCCGTTATGAGACTACCCGCCTTAGGTAGGCAGTCCCATACGACTTAAAGTGCTGTTGTGATAATCAGAGGAGAAGGTGACATCTTTCCCAAACCACTTCGGTGGAAGGAAGGATTCAGCTTCTTCTTTTGTTTCAAATTCCACTTCGGCTAATTTCAACGGAGCAAGGTCTCCTTCGAAAATATCAAGCTCAATGGTCAGCCTGCCAGTCAATGGAATCAGATAGCGCTTCTTGGAAATGATAATGCCATCGGCTTTTTGAATCAGATGCCGGTAAGCATCTTCGTTCAGAGGAAGATTATATTCTTCCCGTACCATAAGACCGGAGCCTTTGTAAGTAAGAATATATTTGTCATTGGAGCGGCGCACCCGCACTACAGGATCCGTATTGAGATACCCCTGCTCAATGACTTTGCAGGGATAGTCTTTTAAATCAAAAGGAATCTCATCAATTAAATATTTGCATTCAATTTCCATAATAGCCTCCATATAGTCAGGAAAATAATGATACATTTATTGTAAAATATTTTAAAATCCACTGCAACCATGGAATTGAAAAAGCGCAGTAACCATGCTAACATAAGAGACAGCATAGAAAAATTTCGTGTTAGAAAATTTAATATCAGAAAAAGTAATATCAGAAAAAGTAATATCAGAAGAGAGTAGAAAACAGGAGGAAGATAATATGAAGAAAATCGGAATTTTTATGGCGGATGGCTGTGAAGAGATTGAAGGACTTACCGTAGTGGATGTGGTACGCAGAGCAGGAATTGCGATTGATATGATTTCCATTACCGGAAAGAAAGAAGTGGCAGGAGCCCACGGAATTACGTTTGCAGCAGATGTACTGGCAGAGGAAGCTGATTTTGACAGCTATGATGGAATTGTACTGCCGGGCGGAATGCCTGGAACCTTAAATCTCGGAAAGCATGAAATTGTAAAGAAAGTGATTACATCTTATGCAGCAGATGGCAAACTTACCGCAGCAATCTGTGCTGCACCAAGCGTATTGGGTGAGAATGGAATATTAGAGGGCAAACATGCAGTCAGCTATCCGGGCTTTGAAGAAAAGCTTCTTGGAGCCAGGGTCGGAGCAGAAAAAGTTGCAGTAGATGGCAACATCGTTACCAGCCGGGGCATGGGAACAGCCATTGAATTTGCCATGGCTATTGTAAAGTGGCTGGATCCACAGGCAGATATTGATGCGATGGAAGCAAATATCATGTATTTTAAATAAAAATAACCAGAACTTACCAACATAATTTATTCTCTGGAAGCCATACTAAAAACAGGATAAGCAACCAACAAAAGCTTATCTGAAAATAGATAACAAAGAGAAGAAACTATGGAGGTAGAAACAAATGAGTGGAACAAACAGTTCTAATTCAAGTAACCAGATGGCAGTGCCACAGGCAAAAGAGGCAATGCACCGTTTTAAACAGGAGGTTGCATCTGAAATCGGAGTACCTTTAAAAGAGGGCTACAACGGTGACCTGACATCCAGACAGGCTGGCTCTATCGGTGGAGAAATGGTTAAGAAAATGATCATGAGACAGGAAGAGCAGATGTCTAAATAAGAAGAAAGACAAAAAGCCTTCGGGAAAAGCGCGAAAGTGCATTTCCCGGGGGCTTTTTACATGACTGTCACCAATTGAAATCGGGTTAAAATCTTGTACAGAAAAAAAAGCTAGTAATTTTACAAACGGTGTGTTATAATCTCTAAATGACTGTTAGTAGCTCTAAGTATGCCTATTTTTAGGGAACAGTCGTAAGATAAGAAAATATTTGTACATGTATATTTTATATATAGTTATAAGGAGGAAGAAACAAGAATGAGTGTACAGGTTGAAAATTTAGAGAAAAATATGGTAAAGCTTACAATTGAAGTGGCAGAAGATAAAGTGGCAGAGGCTTTGAAAGCTGCATACAATAAGCAGAAAAACAAAATCAGCATCCCTGGATTCCGTAAAGGAAAAGTTCCAATGGCTATGGTAGAGAAAATGTATGGTCCGGAAATCTTCTATGAAGATGCTGCAAATATCATGATGCAGGAAGCTTATCCGGCAGCAATCGATGAGAGCGGTGTAGATATCGTTTCCCAGCCAACTGTTGATGTGGTTCAGTTAGAAAAAGGAAAACCATTCATCTTCACAGCAGAAGTTGCAAAGAGACCAGAAGTTAAACTTGGCAAATATAATGGTGTAACTGTAACAAAGATTGACACATCCGTATCTGATGAAGAAGTTGCAGAAGCATTAGAGAGAGAAAGAAATAACAATGCAAGAACTGTAACTGTAACAGACAGACCTGTTGCAGAAGGTGATACAGCAGTTATCGACTACGAAGGATTCGTAGACGGTGTCGCATTTGAAGGTGGAAAAGGAGAGAATCATCCATTAGAGATCGGTTCCCATTCCTTCATCGATACATTCGAAGATCAGTTAGTAGGAAAGAACACTGGCGATGAGGTAGAAGTAAACGTTACATTCCCGAAGGAATATCATGCAGAAGACTTAGCTGGAAAACCAGCAGTATTCAAAGTTAAGATTAACGAGATTAAGACAAAAGAACTTCCAGAGTTAAACGATGAGTTCGCATCTGATGTTTCTGAATTCGAAACTTTAGAAGAATACAAAGAGAGCGTGAAGAAGAACTTAGAAGAGACCAAAGAGAACAATGCAAAACGTACCAAAGAGGACGAAGCAATCAAGAAGATTATTGAGAAATCTGAGATGGAAATCCCGGATGCAATGATTGAATCCCAGGTACAGAATATGATTCAGGAATTCGCTCAGAGACTTGCCCAGCAGGGATTAAGCTTTGACCAGTATATGCAGTTTTCCGGAATGACTATGGACAAGATGAAAGAGCAGGTTCGTCCAGAAGCATTAACAAGAATCCAGAGCAGCTTAGTATTAGAACAGATTGCAAAAGAAGAAAACTTCGAGATTACAGAAGATGATGTAAATGCTGAAATCGAGAAGATGGCAAAAGCATACGGAATGGAAGCGGATAAGCTCAAAGAGTATGTAGGCGATGCAGAGAAAGAATCCATGAAACGTGATATTGCAATTGAAAAAGCAGTTCAGTTCATCATGGACAATGTAAAAGAAAGAGCAAAAGCTAAGACTAAAAAAGAAAAAGAAGCAGAAGCAGCAACTAACGCAGAAGCATAAGAGAAGCACGTAAAGAGACAGACTGACTTGGAATCAGGTCGGTCTGTTTTACGCAAACCACTTGAACCAGAGATAAAGTTGCAGCAGAATGTATGGTAGAAATGGAGGTTATCATATGAGTTTAGTACCTTATGTCATTGAACAGACCAGCAGAGGAGAGCGTAGTTACGACATATACTCCAGATTATTAAAGGATAGAATTATTTTCCTTGGTGAAGAGGTAAATGAGACCACAGCCAGTCTGGTAGTGGCACAGCTTTTATTCTTAGAGTCCGAAGATCCGGGAAAAGACATTCAGTTATACATCAATTCTCCGGGTGGAATTGTAACAGGCGGATTGGCAATTTATGATACCATGCAGTATATCAAATGTGATGTATCTACAATTTGTATCGGACTTGCAGCCAGCATGGGTGCATTCCTGTTGTCCGGTGGAACAAAAGGAAAGAGATTTGCATTACCAAATGCAGAGATTATGATACATCAGCCTTCCGGTGGAGCAAAAGGACAGGCAACTGAGATTCAGATTGCAGCAGAGAATATCTTAAAGACCAAGAAACGTTTGAACGAGATTTTAGCTGCAAATACCGGAAAGCCATATGATGTAATTGCCGCAGATACAGAGCGTGACTATTATATGTCCGCAGAAGAGGCAAAGGAGTATGGCCTGATTGACGGTGTAATTACAGCAAGATAAGAGAAATAAGAAAGAGGCTGTCTCTGGGCGGATTATCCGAAGCACATATGCGGAATTCGACTGCGGGCAGCCTTTACCTTTTTTACGAAGGATTTAGAAAAGATAGATGGAAATAATCGAGGTGGAAAGATGGCAGGAAGAAATAGCGAGGACAAAATCAGATGTTCCTTTTGCGGAAAATCACAGGATCAGGTACGCAAGCTGATTGCAGGACCAAACGGTGCATATATCTGTGATGAATGCGTGGACATCTGTGCAGAAATCATAGAGGAGGAATTCGAAGATGAGGAGATTTCCGGAAAAGGAAAGGAAGATTTAGAAGAAATCAACCTGATTAAACCGGAAGAGATGAAGAAATTCTTAGATGAATATGTAATCGGTCAGGACGAAGCCAAAAAAGTCCTTTCTGTAGCCGTATATAATCACTATAAAAGAATTACTTCTGATGTAGATATGAATGATGTGGAATTGCAGAAGAGTAACATTCTGATGTTAGGACCGACCGGTTCCGGTAAGACACTTCTGGCACAGACACTGGCAAGAGTCTTAAATGTACCGTTTGCCATTGCAGATGCCACCACATTAACAGAAGCAGGCTATGTCGGTGAAGACGTAGAGAATATCCTTCTGAAACTGATTCAGGCAGCAGATTACAATATCGAGCGCGCCCAGTGCGGTATTATTTACATCGATGAGATTGATAAGATTACGAAGAAATCTGAAAATGTATCCATTACCAGAGATGTGTCCGGTGAAGGTGTACAGCAGGCATTATTAAAAATCTTAGAGGGAACTGTGGCTTCCGTTCCACCACAGGGTGGAAGAAAGCATCCACAGCAGGAATTAATCCAGATTGATACTACGAATATTTTATTTATCTGTGGTGGAGCATTTGATGGATTAGAGAAGATTATCGAGCAGCGTATGGATCAGAAATCCATCGGCTTTAACGCAGATATTGCAGACCGTACCGAGCGTAATCTGAGCGAAGTCTTAAAGCAGGTACTGCCGGGAGATTTTATTAAATTCGGTCTGATTCCGGAGTTTATCGGACGTGTTCCGGTAAATGTATCCTTAGAGCAGCTGGATAAGGAAGCGTTAATCCGTATCTTAAAGGAGCCGAAGAATTCACTGATTAAGCAGTATAAGAAGCTGTTTGAAATTGACGGCGTAGAGCTGGAATTTGAAGATGATGCAGTAGAAGCAATTGCAGAGAAATCCTTAGCCCGTAAGACCGGTGCCCGTGGACTTCGAGCAATTATGGAAGATACCATGATGGATTTAATGTATCAGATTCCTTCTGATGAGAGTATTGTAAAATGCACCATTACAAAAGAAACGGTAGAAGACAAGAAAGCGGAGATAGAATATCATAACGCATAAATAAGAGGAGAAAAAGATGAGCAGGACAGTAATTCATTTACCGGCAGTTGCACTTCGTGGAATGACCATTCTGCCGGGAATGGTGGCTCATTTTGATATTAGCAGGGACCGTTCCATTCATGCCATAGAAGAGGCGATGGTTGGAGACCAGAAAATATTCCTGATTACACAGCAGGATGCTTCCGTAGAGGAGCCGGCCAGGGATGATTTATATCAGATTGGTGTTATTGCTGAAGTAAAGCAGGTAATAAAGATGCCAAATGAAATCGTGCGTGTTTTGGTAGAAGGATTGGAAAGAGGCGAGTTAGCCTCTTTTCTGTCACAGGAGAAGTATCTGATGGCAGAGGTCATCCTTTTTGATGAAAAAACGGCAGAAGAGGAAGAACTGATGCCGGAAGCGAAGGAAGCAATGCTTCGCTGTATCAGGGAAACCGTACTGAAATATCAAAAAGCCAATGGACATATGAGCAAAGAATTCTTACGTCAGGTAGAAGAACAGCAGGACGTTGGAACTTTGATGCAGCAGGTTGCATACAATCTGCCGCTTTATTATACCCAGAAACAGAAAATCTTAGAGGCAGTAGATCTCACTTCCCAGTATGAGACTTTAATGGCAATTCTGCTGAATGAAGTAGAAGTTATTTCCCTGAAAAATGAATTTCAGGCGAAGGTGAAAGAACGCGTGGATAAGAATCAGAAGGAATATCTTTTGCGGGAACAGATGAAACTGATTCGGGAAGAACTAGGTGAGGATAATACACAGTCAGATGCGGAACACTTTTTAGAGGAAGTAAAGAAACTGAAGGCAGATAAGACGGTTAAAGAGAGAATTAAAAAAGAGATTGAGCGTTTTAAGAATATTGCATCCAGTTCTTCGGAAAGTGCAGTCAGCAGAGGCTATATTGAGACATTACTGGAACTGCCATGGAATAAGGCTTCTAAGGATAATAAAGATTTAGCTAATGCAGAGAAAATTTTAGACGAAGACCACTACGGACTGGAAAAAGTAAAAGAGCGTATGCTGGAATTCTTAGCAGTCCGGAATCTGACTCATAAAGGAGAAAGTCCAATTATCTGTCTGGTGGGACCTCCTGGAACCGGCAAGACAAGCATTGCCCGTTCTGTGGCAAAAGCATTGAATAAAAAGTATGTCAGAATCTGTCTCGGCGGTGTCCGTGATGAAGCAGAGATTCGTGGACACAGAAAGACCTATGTGGGGGCAATGCCGGGCAGAATTATCAATGGTTTAAAGAGTGCTGGAGTAAAGAACCCGCTGATGCTTTTAGATGAGATTGATAAAGTAAGCAGTGATTATAAGGGAGATACATCTTCTGCACTGCTGGAAGTATTGGATAATGAGCAGAACAGCCATTTCAGGGACCACTATGTGGAGCTTCCGGTAGATTTGTCTGAGGTATTGTTTATTGCGACAGCCAATTCCGTACAGACAATACCAAGACCTCTGTTAGACCGTATGGAGCTGATTGAGGTAAGCAGTTATACGGAAAATGAAAAGGCTCACATTGCAAAAGAGCATCTTATAGCAAAGCAGATTGAGAAAAATGGCTTAAAGGAATCAGAGCTTACATTCCAGAATGGTGCAATTGAGCAGCTGATTCGCAGCTATACAAGAGAAGCCGGTGTGCGTAACTTAGAACGCAAAATCGGTGAAATCTGCAGAAAAGCAGCAAGAGAGATTTACGAGGGCAAGAAAAAGAAAGTTACTATAAGCACAAAGAACTTAGAATATTATCTTGGCAAAGAGAAATATACCTTTGATAAGAAGAATGAGAAGGACGAGGTTGGTATTGTCCGGGGACTGGCATGGACCAGTGTCGGTGGTGATACATTAGAAATCGAAGTAAATGTAATGCCGGGAAAAGGTGAATTTAAACTGACAGGACAGCTTGGCGATGTCATGAAAGAGTCTGCGCAGGCTGGAATCAGTTATATCCGTTCTGTCAGTGAGCAGTATCAGATACCGGACGATTTCTTTACCAGACATGATATACATATCCACATTCCGGAAGGAGCCGTACCAAAGGATGGACCGTCCGCCGGTGTTACCATGGCAACCGCAATGCTTTCTGCCATTACCGGGAAAAAGGTGCGTGCTGATGTTGCCATGACAGGAGAGATTACCCTCCGCGGCAGAGTGCTTCCGATTGGTGGATTAAAAGAGAAAACATTAGCAGCGAAAAATGCCGGTATCCGGACAGTCTGTGTGCCGGGAAAAAATGAAAAAGATATCGAGGAACTCTCAGCAGAGATTAAAAAGGATTTAGAAATTGTCTATGCAGATACCATCGAAGATATCTTAAAGGTTGCTTTTGTAAAAGAGTAGTAAAGGAGCAGAAAATGGTTATAAAAGAAGTAAACTTGGAAACGGTGTGTGGTGTTACCAGTAAGCTTCCGGAGAATACATTGCCGGAGGTGGCATTTGCAGGAAAATCCAATGTTGGAAAGTCATCATTAATTAATGCACTGATGAACCGGAAATCCCTTGCAAGAACCTCTGCACAGCCGGGAAAGACACAGACCATTAATTTCTATAATATCAATGATGCCATGTATCTGGTGGATTTGCCGGGGTATGGTTATGCGAAAGTAGCAGAGAGTGAGAAAGCAAAATGGGGTAAAATGATTGAAAATTATCTGCATACCTCAAAGCAGCTGCGCCGGGTATTCCTGTTAATCGATATCAGACATGACCCGTCTGCCAATGATAAACTGATGTATGACTGGATTATCCATCAGGGCTTTGACCCGGTTATCGTGGCAACCAAGCTGGACAAGCTGAAGAGAAGCCAGGTGCCAAAATGTATCAAAGCAGTAAAAGAAGGTCTGAAAGTAAAACCGGGAACGGTAATTGTTCCGTTTTCAGCAGTAACCAAACAGGGCAGAGAAGAAATCTGGCAGATTATGGATGAGGCTGTTGGCTATGAAGAATAAATATGTATTTGTAACGGTTCTTCTGCTGGTACTTTTATTAGCCGGTGCAGGGCTGACACAATTATATGTAAAAGAAGAAACGAAACAGCAGGATAGTGAACTTACGGTAGTAACATCCTTTTATCCGATGTATATTGCAGCAATGAATGTCATCGGAGACACTCCGGGTGTAAATTTGCAGAATCTCAGTGAGCCGCAGACAGGCTGCCTTCACGATTACCAGCTGACTCCGGCAGACATGAAGCTCCTTTCCGGCGCAGATGTGTTTATTGTAAATGGTGGCGGAATCGAATCTTTTTTATCGGATGTGGCAGCAGATTATAAGAATCTTTCCATTGTAAATGCCTGCGAGGGACTTAATCTTTTGTCCGAAGAGGATGAAGGAGAGGAACATGCTCACGGAGATGCCCATGAAGATACAGCAGAGGAGCATATCCACGGAGATACCGAGGATACTCATGAAGATGGACACAATCACGGAGATGTGAATGCCCACGCATGGATGAGCATTGCGTTATATAAGCAGCAGGTGAAAAATATTTTAGAAGGTCTTTGCAGGATAGATCCGAAGCATCAGGATGCCTATGAAAGCAATGCAAAGGAGTACCTGGCAAAGCTTGAGGATTTAGAGAGCGAGCAGCAGTCCTTAAAGGAAGAATTAGCAGGAAAGCATATTGTTATTTTTCATGAAGCTTATGCTTATGTGGCAGAGGACTATGATATGGAGATTTCCTATACCATGGATTTGGATGAGGAGCGTCAGGTCAGTGCCGGTGAAGTGGCAGATGTGATGGGCGTCATTGAAAAGAATGATATATCAGTGGTGCTGGCAGAAGAACTCTATGGCAAAGATATGGGAGATACAGTAGAGCGGGAGACCGATGCGAAAGTATGTTATCTTGATACCTTAACCCGCGGGGAGTATGAAAAGGACAGCTATCTTGATGCAATGAGACAGAATATGGAACTGCTGAAGGAGGCTTTTACAGAATGAGAAAAATAGTAAAACCATGTGGACTGCATTGTATCCGGATTAACCATCTGGGTGTTACCATTGGAGAACAGCAGATATTGTCAGATGTGAATCTGCATATTCATTGTGGAACACTGACAGTATTGATTGGCCGGAACGGAGCAGGAAAATCAACTCTGATCCGGGCTATTTTAAATGACATTCCACACACGGGAAGCATTGAATTTAAGGACAGGGAAAATGGTCATATCCAGAAGCTTAGGATTGGTTATGTACCACAGAATCTAAATATCGAGAAATCCACTCCGGTCAGTGTCTATGATATGATTGCAAGCTATCAGTCCAACCGGCCGGTATTTTTATATAAGAGTAAAAAGCTGTATCAGGAAATCAAAGAAAGCTTAAAAATGTTTGAAGCCGAGCATTTGATTGACAAGCAGGTATGTAATCTTTCCGGTGGGGAATTACAGCGTGTACTTCTTTCCATGGCAGTGATGGATGAACCGAATCTGCTGCTTTTGGATGAGCCGGTGTCTGGTATTGACCAGAATGGTATGGAGTTATTTTACCGGAATATCGAATATCTGAAGGAAAATTTTGACCTGGCAGTTTTACTGATTTCCCATGACCTTGATTATGTAAGAAAATATGCAGACCATGTGGTGCTCATAGATGGCAAAGTGCTGACCCAGGGAACACCGAAGGAAGTCTATGACAGTGATGCTTTTAAACAGGTATTTACAGATATGGAGGTGCGGGGATGATAGAATTTTTTACCGCGTGGTGGTCTTATGGATTTATGCGGAATGCATTTATCGCAATCCTGATTATCACACCATTGTTTGGAATCCTTGGAACCATGATTGTAAATAACAAAATGGCATTTTTCTCAGATGCATTAGGTCATTCTGCATTGACGGGAATTGCTCTTGGCGTTGTGATGGGAGTTGCAGATACGACCTTATCCATGATTATTTTTGCAGTAATTTTTGCATTATTACTAAACTATATCAGCAGTAAAGCATCGGCATCCAGAGATACGATTATCTCCGTTTTTTCTTCAGCGTGTATTGCTGTGGGACTGGCCATCTTATCGAAAGGTGGCAATTTCAGCAAATATTCCAGTCTTTTGGTAGGTGATGTTTTAAGCATTTCTAAAAAGGAAATTATTTATCTGATTCTGATTTTTGCGGCAACACTGATTTTCTGGGGCGTGGCATTTAATAAGTTAAATGCGGTAAGCCTGCACCGGGCGCTGGCAAAGAGCCGGGGAATCCGGGTGAAGCTGATAGAAAATATTTTTGCAATTTTTATTGCATTAATTGTAATGCTTTCCATTAAATGGATTGGAATTTTGATCATCAATGCACTGCTGATTCTTCCGGCAGCAGCAAGCCGGAATATTTCGGTCAACATGCGGGAATATCATTTATTTTCCGTTATCTTTTCCCTGTTTTCGGGATTGCTCGGATTGATGATTTCCTATTTTACCAATGTTGCAACAGGTCCGATGATTGTGATTGTAGCAGCCATCATTTATTTTGCAACTTATGTATACGGAAGGAGAAATGCATGATGAGAACCACGAAAAAAGGAAGAAAAGGCGCACTTTTACTTACCTTTTTTCTGGCAGGAAGTTTACTGCAATCCGCTATGAGAATGAAAGTAAGAGTTACATTATAGATAAAGGGGCATTTCAGATGCCTTATGGTGAGGATACGACGGTGCAGGCACAGCTTGACGACTGGATTGCACAAGAGGATGGAAGTTATCTTGTAACTGCCTCCCTCTTAACCTATAGTGATGCAGAGGGAAGCAGTAACAGAACCTTCCAGTTTATATTAAACGATAATGGATATAAGGATGAACTTCCGGATCCATTATTCTACTATACCATCTCAAACGTCAGTCCGATGGATGATTCTTTTTCGAATCTGACTCAGGAGACGGAAGAAAACTCCCCCGGACAAGAGCCTTCGACCCAAAACGTTTCCGAATAGAATCAATGGCTGCATCCAGTTGCTTTTGCTTATTGGCAGAAGGAAGCTGGGTGCAGCTTTTTTTATTGCCATCTGGGAGCGGACTGCCGGAAGCTGTACTTTCTGTGGAAATCATGGCAGATGCTGATGAATCGGCTGCATAATCAAAAATAGAAAGCTGCACCGGTGCATCTTCAGGAAGCAGACGGCTGGTACGGATGCCAAGGAGCCGGACAGGTTCCTTATTCCAGAGCTGCTGGAAAAGGGAAACGGCAGTTTTATAAAGGGCATCTGTAGTATTTGTGGCTGAGAGGAGACCGCACTGGTGGGAAGTATTCGTAAAATCATGATAGCGGATTTCTACCGTAATACTCTGGGCTAACATTTTTTCTTTCCGGAGGCGCATGGATACAGATTCGGAAAGAGAGAGCAGAACCTTTTTTGCATCTGCTAAGGTGCGGGCGTCCTCCTTTAAAGTGGTGGAATTGCCAATCCCCTTGGCTTCCCGCTTGGTAGAATGCACATGGTCATCTCCGATTCCATTGGCATATTCCCACATCAGTGTGCCGTGGCTTTTGAATTCCTGCCGGAGGTAATCCGGGTCAGTGGCTGCAAGTTCTCCGATAGTACGGATGCCAAGTGCTTTCAACCGGGCAGCACTGGAATGCCCTACCATGTAGAGATCATCCACCGGAAGCGGCCACATTTTTTTTGCAATTTCATCCGGAAAAAGAGTGTGAATCCGATCCGGCTTGGTAAAATCGCTTGCCATCTTCGCCAGAAGCTTATTTGGAGCAATTCCAATATTAACGGTAAAACCAAATCGTGATTTAATATTTGCAGAAATGATTTTGGCTGCTGCAAGAGGAGATTCATACTGGTGGGCAATGGGCGTAAAGTCAAGAAAACATTCATCTATGGAAAGCTGCTCGATATCATCGGTGTAGGTATGTAGCAGTTCCATAAGTGCATGGCTTTTTCTCTGGTACATGGCATGATCCGGCGGAACCAGCATAAGGGTAGGACATTTGCGTAAAGCATTGGCAACCGGTTCGCCGGTGACAATCTTATAGGCTTTGGCGGGCACAGACTTGGCAAGAACCACACCGTGTCTTGTAGCAGAGTCACCGCCAATAATTGCCGGTATAGCGCGGATATCTAAAGTTTCACCATGCTCTAGGCGGTCAACAGCACTCCAGCTTAAAAAAGCAGAATTGACATCAATATGAAAGATAATCCGGTGCATAATGCTCCTCCTTTACCGTATTATGGAATTGCCGGCTGTTTACGGGCTTAATACCTTGGATACCTATATTATAAAAGCTTTCCGGTTGAAAAGAAAGGGCTTTTAGTGTATAGTAAGGTTACAAATAAGGGAAAACGCAGCGAGAATAATGGCAGGTGATTGTTTATGAGATTTAAAAGAATCGATGTGGATACGGTGCGCTGTATTATTTCAGAAGAAGAATTAATGGAAAATGGGCTGGAAGTAGATGATTTTCTGCAGAATGACGGAAGAACAGAATCGTTTCTGCGTAAGATTATTTCCATGGCAGAAGAAGAGGTCGGATATAAAGTACAGGGTGGAAATATTACCATTCAGGTTGCAGTACTGCCGGAGCATACGCTGGCACTTACTTTTTCTGAGAAGCCGGAGCTTGGCATCAGCAATATGTTGGAAAATCTGAAGTCTGCAGTAGAAAGTCTGGTTAAGAATGCTCCTGATATTGAAAAGCTGAAACAGACGTCAAAAGAGCTGGCAAATCAGAATCATACGGATGAAGGCATTGCGGAAATACAACCGGAGCAGTCAGAATCTAAGGCAGAAGAAAGCACAGATAAGAAACAGTCTACCGGTGGCTTTACACTAAAAGACCGGAATTTTTATCAGCTTTGCTTTGCAAGCATGGAACGTGCAATTTGTTATGCCAAGGGCGTCCGTCTGGAACTGCCGATGAAGAGCAGTCTTTATTATCTGACCAGAGAGGATGCTTATTATCTTTTGCTTGAGAAGGGAGAACTTAGTGATAAACAGCTTTGTCGTCTTTTAAGTGCTTCTTTGGAATTTGCAGATGATATTTATGCGCATGGACCGACCCGGGCATATATTATGGAGCATGGAAAATGTATTTTGCCGGAGCAGGCGTTAGAACATTTACAGGAAATTTAGACAGACAGAGGAATTGGAATGGAAGAATATAAAGATAAAGCATCTTTTGAAGAATTTTTTAAGCAGAACTATGTCCCACTGGATTATAAATCCATTCGGAATGAGATGCGGGAGGCAGCCGGAGATGGCTGGAGCCTTTTTACCGATGAATACAAATTTCGTGGAAAGATAGATAAGAAAGATTTTATTGTGCATATGACAGGCGATGCCTACTGCACTTTTGAAGAGATTGTGGAAAATGCAATTGATGAGTTGAACAGCGGAATCCTTGACATTGTGATGGAAATCGGCAATGAGATGGAATTTGACAACGATACAGCAGAAATTTATTTTGATACCATTGAAAAGCAGTTGAAGGAAATGTTAGATGCCCTTTATGATGATGTGCTTAAAGATTTATAAAAGCAGGTAAAATAAACAGTAAAGATAGAAAAGGCCCCGGAAGAACGATTGTATTGAAAATTAGTTCTTCCGGGGTTTCTTATATGCCTTTAATATCAATCGGAGAGTTTGCTCATGGCACGGGATTTTTCAGAGCAGGCATTCTGGGCAGCAATTACGGTGCTGCGGAAGGAGCCTTCCTCTAATTTTGCCACAGCAGCAATGGTAGTTCCGGCCGGGGAGCAGACTGCATCCTTTAATTCACCCGGATGTTTACCGGTCTCTAATACCATTTTAGCTGCACCAAGAACGGACTGGGCAGCAAATTTATAAGCCTGGGCACGCGGCATTCCGTCATTAACGGCTGCGTCAGCCATTGCTTCAATAAACATATAGACGTAAGCCGGTGAGGAACCGCTGACTCCGACTACGGCATCCATAAGACTTTCCGGTACAATTTCTGCTTTACCAAAGCTTTCAAAGAGAGAGACAACCATTTTGTTTTCTTCTTCTGTGATATGCTCATTTGGGGTAATGGCAGACATGGCTTCCTGAACCATAGCCGGTGTATTTGGCATGGTACGAACCAGTTTAATATCTTTGCTGAATAAAGATTCAATCCGTGAAATGGTCTGTCCGGCAGCAATGGCAACTATGATTTTGTCATCGGTAACACTGTCTTTGATTTCTTTGATGACTGTTTCATAAAGATATGGTTTTACAGCAAGAAAAATGATATCGGATTCTACAGCAACAGTCTCATTGTCTAAGGTGGTGCGGATACCATACTGCTCAGAAAGTGTATCCAGTGTGGCCTGGGTTTTCGCACTGGCAATCAGGTGGCTGGCAGGAACCAGACCGGAAGAGATAATTCCGCCAATCATGGCACGACCCATATTACCGCTTCCGATAAAACCAATTTTTTTATCTAACATGATGCATTCTCCTTTTATGAAAGGGGATATCCCAGATGATACTGGAATATCCCCTTTGATATTGTCTAAGTATAAGTTCAATTAGAAATCTGTTAAGTCAGCGGCTCTTCTCTCTAAGAAAGCACTCATGCCTTCTTTTTTATCATGGGTAGAGCAGGTTACGCCAAACAGGTTAGCTTCCATTTCAACAGCATTCTTGATATCCATATCATATCCGTTGTTGATAGCAGCTTTTGCGATAGATACTGCATAGCTTCCTTTAGAGATAATTTTCTCTGCCATAGCTTTTGCGGTTGGCATTAATTCTTCTTTTGCAACAACTTTGTTTACAAGTCCGATGCGGTATGCTTCGTTTGCATCGATGTTATCGCAGGTGAAGATCATTTCTTTTGCACGTCCCATGCCAACAAGACGGGCAAGTCTCTGTGTACCACCGAATCCTGGGATGATTCCAAGACCACACTCAGGCTGTCCGAATACTGCGTTGTCAGAAGCAATACGGATATCACATGCCATAGAAATTTCGCATCCGCCACCTAAAGCGAATCCATTAACAGCAGCAATAGTTACCTGTCTCATATTCATTAATTTAAAGAATGGAACAGAAGCTTTCATACCGAATGCTCTTGCTTCAGCAGCAGAGAAGTTAACCATCTCAGCGATGTCAGCACCAGCAACGAAAGATTTGAATTCGTTACCTTTCTTATCAGCACCACCGGTTAAGATAACGACTTTGATATCGTCTCTTCCTTCGATTTCGGTAAGAACAGTGTTCAGTTCATCCAATGTTTCGGAATTCAATGCGTTTAATGCTGCAGGTCTGGTAATAGTAAGAACTGCAATTTCGTTTTCAACTGTTAAAGTTAAGTTGTTCATGAAATAGGACCCTCCTGATTGATAAATTATTAACAATGTTTCAATACTTATAATGGTATAACTTTTGGGAGGATTTGTCAATAAAAACTGGTATTTTACAGGGATTGTGCTACAATAGGAAAAGACTTGTCATGTGATTACGCAATGGTTTTTGTGAGGAAGCGGATTTTTGGAATTTTAAGTAGCTTTTCTATAAGATTTTTTATTGAAAGCAGAATGTATACAATTCTAAAAATTGCTTTTTTCTTATTGTTGTCTGTTTTACCACCTGCTTTGACCGGATGCCTTTTGTGGTCCGTCTGTTACGGATATCTAAGGCACCTTTAAGCAGCTCTAGGCATTTCTGCTTATAAAGCTGTTTTCCGGCAACCGGCGCATAGTCACATCCGTGCTCCAATGCGCCTTCCTGGCACATCCATGTGCCAGGATTGCCAGTTGACAAAAGAAATGCCAAGAGCTGCTAGCAAGGCACCTAAATGATATCCGTAATCAGGCGAACCGCAGAAGGCATACTGTCAAACATTGGAAAAACAGGCATTATCCCAAGAGAAAAAAGCACTTTTTTAGAATTGTAGCATTCTGATTTCTAAAAAGGCTATAGAAAAGCTGCTTAAAATTCGAAAACCACTGCTTCTAAAAAATAATTGCGTAATTACATGACAGGACTTGTACAAAGAGAGGTCAATGAAAATGAAAGATACAAAATCATACTTATCAAAAATCGTACAGGATATGCCGGATTCCGGAATCAAGGATTTCTTTGATGTGGCAAATACCATGGAAGGTGCACTTTCACTGGGTGTAGGCGAACCGGATTTCCCGACACCGGAGCATGTAAGAGAGGCAGCGATTGCTTCTATAAAAAAGGGGGATACCAAATACACCGATAACCGCGGAACGGTAGAACTGCGTGCAGCGGCAGCGGATTATCTGACAAAATTTGATTTGCATTATGATAAACAGGACGAAATACTGATTACCATGGGAGCCAGCGAAGGAATTGATTTAGCTCTTCGGACACTGGTGAATCCGGGAGAGGAAGTTTTAGTGGCAGAACCTTCCTACGTTTCCTATATTCCATGTATTGAATTATGTGGCGGTGTTCCGGTATCATTAAAATTAAGAGCGGAGAATAAATTCCGTCTGACCAGAGAACAGTTAGAGGAAAAGATAACGGAGAAATCCAAAGTCTTACTGATTTCCTATCCGAACAATCCGACCGGAGCCATTATGGAAAAGGAAGATTTAGAGGCAATCGCAGAAGTGGTAAAGGAACATGATTTGTTCGTGATTACCGATGAAATCTATGCAGAATTAACCTATGGAAAGAAACATGTTTCCATCGCATCCCTTCCGGGCATGTATGAGCGCTGCGTTGTATTAAACGGATTTTCCAAAGCATTTGCCATGACCGGATGGCGTATGGGAATTGCAGCAGGACCAAAGGATGTTATTTTCCATATGAATAAAATACATCAGTTTACAACTATGTCAGCAGGAACCACCAGCCAGTATGCGGCATTGGAAGCATTGACCAGTCCGGTGAGAGATGAAGAGATTGCAGTCATGCGGGAAGAGTATGATGCCAGAAGAACACTGATGGTAGAGGGATTCCGTAAGATGGGATTATCCGTAGCAGAACCGGAAGGTGCATTCTATGTATTTCCGGACATTCGAAAAACAGGACTTACCAGTGAAGAATTCTGTAACCGCCTGTTGCAGGAACAGAAGGTAGCCGTTATCCCGGGAAATGCCTTCGGTACATGCGGAGAAGGCTTTGTACGATGCTCCTATGCATATTCGCAGGATGTCATTCGTGCCTGTCTGGAGAAAATTGCTGAATTCGTAGCACAGTTCTAATAATTGGAAAATTATTATGTGATGCATTTGATTTACGTGAGTAGATGGTATTGTTGATAAGATACCCGGACAGTCCGTTAAGTAAGGATGCCTGATAAAGGCGGTTAGTGGCACTTGGAATTTCGTCCGGCATCCGGCAACGCTGGCACAGGGATGTGCCAGCGAGGTGCATATGAACATGGATGTGAATTTGCACCGGTTGCCAGCGAAGGCTGTATCCCTTCGAAATTCTTAGTGCCACTTATCGGCTTTATGTGGCATCAGAACTTAACGGACTGCCGGGATATGCTCGGTTCAAACTATCGATAGCAACGTACAACCCTGCACCCACGAAACAGAAATAGAATTAGAAAGAGGAACCATGAGAGAACCATTTGACCTGACAACCCTGATAGAACCATTATTAAATTGGTTTAAAGACCATGCCAGAGTGTTGCCCTGGCGCAATGAGCCGACTCCATACCGGGTGTGGGTGTCTGAAATTATGCTGCAGCAGACCAGAGTGGAAGCGGTAAAACCATATTTTGACCGGTTTTTAAAGGAACTGCCGGATGTAGCAGCACTTTCAGAATGCCCGGAGGAGAAGCTTTTGAAACTCTGGGAAGGACTTGGATACTACAACCGGGTGAGAAATATGCAGATTGCAGCACAGACGGTCATGGAGAATTATCATGGAGAGCTTCCGGCAGATTATGAGGCACTGACAAAGTTGAAAGGAATTGGTCATTATACGGCAGGAGCCATCGCATCTATCGCATTTGGCATTCCGGTACCGGCGGTGGATGGAAATGTGCTCCGTGTCATATCCCGGGTAACAGAGGATGATGCGGATATCATGAAAGCATCTGTGCGGACGGCAATGGAGAAGGACTTATTGGAAATTATGCCGGAAAACAGGGCGGGAGCTTTTAACCAGGCACTGATGGAGCTTGGTGCAACGGTATGTCTGCCGAATGGGGCACCTTTATGCGAAGCATGTCCTTGGAAAGAAGTCTGCCGGGCACAAAAGAGCGGACGCTGGAGAGAACTTCCGGTAAAGAGCAAGGCGAAGGCAAGAAGGATAGAGGACAGAACAGTTCTTGTTATAAAGGCAGAGGATAAGGTCCTTTTGCATAAACGGGCCAACAAGGGACTTTTAGCTGGACTCTATGAATTTCCAAATGTGGAAGGGCATCTTAAGGAAGAGGAAGTTATTACCTATCTTAAGAAAATGGGGTTGTCACCGATTCGTTTGAAAAAATTAGAAGACAGCAGGCATATTTTTTCCCATATTGAATGGCATATGACAGGATATGCAGTGCAGATTGATGAGACAGAGCAGGAGTATCAGAATATGCTCTTTGTGGATGTGAAAGAAACGGAAGAACAGTATCCGATTCCGGCAGCATTTTCCAGATACACGGGATATATGAACATTCGTCTTGGAAATGACAGATATAAGGAAGAATAGCAGAAAAGCCATAGAAAAAAGAGGGAGCCGGTGATTTTCACCGGCCTTTCATATGAAAAAGATTTTTTATGGTAAGTGTTAAAAACACTATTTTTTGGGAGGAACCTTGCATCAGCTGCAAGGTCTATGAAAAAATAAAATTATCGCTTTTTTCTTTCTCAGCTTAGTTATAGTATAAAAGCAGAATGTGAAAACAATATGCCCGGATTGTTAGAAGGCTGTAAATAAAATATGAATAAATTGTAAACGAAGTGCCTTAAAGAAATCCTAAGAAAAAATGAATTGGAAAACAAATGACAAATGTGTATAATTGAATGAGGATTACCAAGGGGGAAGGAGAACAGAAATGTACGACAGCATTGTAATCGGAGCCGGAATCGCCGGCAGTGTGGCAGCAAGAAAGCTGGCAGAAGAAGGAAAGCAGAAGGTTCTTTTATTGGAACGGAGAAATCATATTGCAGGAAACTGTTATGACAGACCGGATGACCATGGAATTGTAATACATGAATATGGTCCACATATTTTTCATACAAATAAGGAAGAAGTATATCAGTATCTGTCAAGATTTACAGACTGGTATTTCTTTGGTCATGAGGTAGTAGCAAATGTGCATGGGACACTGATTCCGGTACCATTTAACCTGAATACTTTACATATGGTTTATGGGAAAGAGCAGGCAGACCGGTTAGAGCAGAAGCTGATTGCCGCATACGGAGAGGGAAGCCGGGTTCCGATTATGAAATTACGGGAAAATGAAGATGCAGATATCCGGAAGATTGCGGATTATGTATACGAAAATGTTTTCCTTTATTATACGATGAAGCAGTGGGGGCAGAAACCAGAGGAGATAAGCCCGGAAGTAACAGGACGTGTGCCGGTGCTGATTTCTTATGATAACAGATATTTCCAGGATAAATATCAGGGTATGCCAAAGGAAGGTTATACCGCAATGTTCGAAAAGATGTTAGACCATCCGGATATTGAGGTGAGGACTGGTGTAGATGCCGGAGAGGTACTGAAATTTACAGAGGACGGCATTTATTTTGATGGAAAGAAATTCGAAGGAAATGTCATTTATACCGGAGCACTGGATGAGTTGTTTGCATGCTGTTATGGAAGGCTGCCATATCGTTCACTCCGCTTTGATTTTGAATATTATGACAAACCGGATTATCAGGGACACAGTGTTGTAAATTATACGGTAAGCGAGGATTATACCAGAATTACGGAGTTTAAGTATCTGACCGGGCAGCAGGCAGATGGAACCACGATTGTAAAGGAATATCCATTTGCATACAGTGGAGCAGAAGGAGAGATTCCTTATTATGCCATTTTAAATGAAGAAAATCAGTCATTATATGAAAAATATAAAGCACTGACCGGAAAATATCCGAATATGCATCTTTTGGGAAGACTGGCAGAATACAAATATTATAATATTGATGCCATGACAGAGAAAGCATTAGAACTTACCAAAGAACTTTTAAAATAAAATGTTTCGAAAAACGATTGGAGAAAAAGAATGAAATTATTATCAGTAACCATTCCATGTTACAATTCACAGGATTATATGGAACATTGTATTGAAACACTGCTGACAGGTGGAGAAGATGTGGAGATTTTAATCGTAGATGACGGCTCAAAGGATGCAACAGCAGAGATTGCTGACCGTTATCAGAAGAAATATCCTACTATTATTAAGGCAATCCATCAGGAAAATGGTGGACACGGTGCAGCTGTAAATACCGGTATTGCCAATGCAACCGGACTGTATTTTAAAGTGGTAGACAGTGATGACTGGGTAGATGAAGAGAGCTATCACAAGATTCTTGCTAAATTACGGGAACTTGTGGGCGGAAGTACTACTCTTGATATGTTTATCAGCAATTTCGTATATGAGAAGCAGGGCGCAGAGCATAAAAAAGTAATGAAATATACCAGAATGTTCCCGGAAAATGAAGTCTTTACCTGGTCTGATGTAAGGCATATCAGCAAGGGGCATTATATTCTGATGCATTCTGTTATTTACCGTACCCAGTTATTAAAGGATTGCGGACTTGAGCTGCCAAGACACACCTTCTATGTGGATAATCTTTTTGTATACAATCCGTTGCCATATGTAAAGACCATGTATTATATGAATGTGGATTTCTATCGTTATTTTATCGGAAGGGAAGACCAGTCTGTCAATGAAAAGGTTATGATTGGAAGAATTGATCAGCAGATTAAGGTAAATAAACTGATGATAGAAGAAGTGAATTTGTGGAAAATTGCAAACCCAAAATTAAGAAAATATATGTTTAATTACCTTGAAATTATTACTGTAGTATCAACAGTACTTTGCCTGCGTTCCGAGACAGAAGAAAATCTCATGAAGAAACGGGAACTGTGGTCTTATATCAAAGGTTATGATCTTCGTCTCTTCCATCATTTAAGAAGGGGGATTTTAGGACAGTCCATGAATCTTCCGGGTAAGGGTGGAAGAAAGATTTCCGTTGCAGCATATAAGCTGACCCAGAAGATTGTCGGATTTAACTAAGCTGAAAGAAAAAATGTGAATAAACGAGCGTAGGTTTGTAGAAAAGAAAAACAACAGAGGGCATTATTGCTTATATAAAGAAACCACCTTATGCCGGAAAAAACGGTAAAGGCGGTTTCTTTTTTACGCGAGTAACGAGAAAAATTGCATGCTCGCAAAGAGTGTTTCTCGTAGTTACATATGCTCTTTATTTAAGAGAGCAGTTTTCATTTCATATAATTTGTCGGATAAATCAACGTAGATTTCCTGTGGATTTACGAAACGTTTTGTCTCATCCCAGATGGTATCTTTTTCTCTGGTGCAGTAACGCTGAATATCCATAACACTTGGAGATTCGTAAACACATTCGCCCTTCTGGAAAACCGGAACAAGAAGTTCACGCAGCGTATAGCTTCCGCCAGGAAGAGTTGTTTTCTTCCATGGGGCGTTCGGGTCAAAGAGCTTCATGTCCTTGGATTCATCAAAGACTTCGCCCACCAGACAGATAAGGTCAGCCTTAATCTTACCGGTTTCTTTATCATAAATACGATAAACAGTTTTATTGCCAGGATTTGTAACTTTTTCCACATTTTCGGAAAGCTTAATCTTTGGAATGAATTCACCGGCTTCATTCTGGATAGCAGCCAGCTTGTATACACCGCCGAAAGCAGGATTGTCTTTGGAAGTAATTAAGTTGGTTCCAACACCCCAGGAAGTAATGGTAGCCCCCTGAATCTTTAAGCTTTCAATCAGATACTCATCCAGATCATTGGAAGCGGAGATAACTGCGTCCGGGAATCCGGCATCATCTAACATTTTGCGGACTTTCTTGGAAAGATAAGCAAGGTCGCCACTGTCCATACGGATTCCGTAGTAGGTAAGCGGAATGCCGGCATCTCTCATTTCTTTAAATACCTTGATGGCATTTGGCATACCGGATTTTAAAGTATCATAGGTATCGACAAGAAGGATGCAGGCAGATGGATAAAGCTCTGCATATTTCTTGAAGGCGGTATATTCATCCGGGAAACTCATAATCCAGCTATGGGCGTGGGTTCCAAGTACCGGGACGTCAAACATCTGACCGGCAAGGACGTTGGAAGTACCTTTACAGCCGCCGATAACAGCAGCTCTGGCACCGTAGGTTCCGGAATCAGGACCCTGGGCGCGTCTTAAACCAAATTCCATGACGCCATCGCCCTGGGCAGCGTAGCATACGCGGGCAGCCTTGGTGGCAATCAGGCTCTGGTGGTTGATGATATTTAAGACTGCAGTTTCGATTAACTGGGCTTCCATAATCGGAGCAACCACTTTTACAAGAGGCTCTCTTGGAAAAATCAGAGTTCCTTCCGGAATTGCATAGATATCACCGGAGAATTTAAAGTTACTTAAATAAGTTAAAAAGTCTTCATCAAAGATGGATAAACTTCTTAAATAGGAAATATCCTCTTCGTCAAAATGAAGATTCTTGATATAGTCAATCATCTGGTCTAATCCCGCGCAGACTGCATAACCGCCATCACATGGATTGGTGCGGTAAAAAGCGTCAAAAACAGCCACATCACGGTTGCCGGTTTTAAAGTATCCCTGCATCATTGTCATCTCATAAAGATCAGTCAACAATGTCAAATTTAATGTACTCATATGTGATATTCCTTTCTTTTACATCTGTAAATACAGGTGTCTTGTCAGATGAATTATAGACTTTTACTTACAAAAAAGCAAGTAATGAGTATAAATATGCTTCATTATAACCATTTTTTCCGGATTTGCAAAGTTTATGATAAAATATATGAGAAAAAATTTATAAAAATTTTATAATTTCATTTATTTTTCTTGTAATGGGGGTAGGCATTTGTTACAATAAATGGGAGAAAATATTTTATACTAATGGAGGATGTATTATAATGAGTGAAGAAAATTTCAACACTGAAAATGGAACGAATGAGCAGACATATAGCCAGCCACAGCAGACATATAGCCAGCCACAGCAGACATATAGTCAGCCACAGCAGACATATAGCCAGCCACAGCAGGCATATGAACAGCCACAGCAGACATATAGCCAGCCACAGCAGGCATATGAACAGCCACAGCAGACATATAGCCAGCCACAGCAGGCATATGAACAGCCACAGCAGAATTATGACCAGCAGGCTTATAACCAGAATCAGCAGTATGCACAGCAGAACTATGGTTATGACCAGTCCCAGCAGGGATATGGAACTTATCAGCAGCCACAGCAGCAGGCATATGGAAGCTTCGACCAGACACAGTATGGTTACAACCAGCCGGCTTCATCCGGAAAAGGAATGGCAATTGCATCCATGGTACTGGGAATTGTATCCATCCCGGCAATCTGTTTCTGGATTGTAGGACTTCCTTGTGCAATTGTAGGATTAATCCTTGGCATTCTTTATAATAAGAAAAACGAGCATTCCCCAATGGCAACAGCAGGTATTGTCTGCAGTATTATTACCATTGCACTTCTGGTGCTGGTACTTATCCTGTACATCGTTGGTGCAGTATCATTAAGTTCTTTGGGATATAGCTACTATTATTAAAAAGGAATTGGTGAAGCAGAATGTATCCAGATAACAGGAATCCATATCCGTTGAATCAAAATCAGAATCCGCAGTATGGGAATCCATACCCGCCGAATCAGAACCAGAATCCGCAGTATGGGAATCCATACCCGCCGAATCAGAACCAGAATCCGCAGTATGGGAATCCGTACCCGCCAAATTACAATCAGCGTCCGGCAGATAACCGGAAAGAGGAGCCGGGAAAAGGTTTCGCAGTTGCATCCATGGTGTTGGGGCTGATTTCACTGGTATTATTTTGCACCGGAATCAATATTATAACTGCAATTCTGGCAATTGTTTTTGGAATTATACATCTGGTGAAACAAAAACAGAACCCTGGAATGGCAGTTGCAGGTATTGTAACAGCTGTAGTTGGTATACTTGCATTTGTAACGTACTGGCTTTTGATTATTCATGCAGCAGGCAGAACCAGTGGGCCGGATGAATTCCTAAGACGTTATGAATATCAGTTTGATGGTGAAATGAAAGCACCGGATGACTATCAGGATTTAGAGGATTATCTGCAGCATAATTTTGAGAATTTTTAAGAAGAACATAAGAAGCATTGAATGGAGAATCAAATCTGTTCAGTGCTTTTTGCTTCATTTACCTGGAAATACCGGAAAGTAAAAGGAAAGCACTAACCGTTGAAAAAAATAGTGCTTGACGCACAGATACACAAGTGTAATAATACAATAGTACAATCAAGACGATAACTGAAAGGAGAAGTTATGGAGGAGATTATGAAGGTAAAGGGTCTCAATAAGACCTTTACATTATCCCAGAAACAACAAAAGATTGAGAAAACCAATGAGAAGAAGCGAATTGCAGTGCATGATTTATCATTTACTTCTTATCGGGGAGAGGTGTTTGGACTGCTTGGACCAAACGGAGCCGGAAAGACAACCACACTTCGTATGCTGGCAACACTGATTAAACCGGATTCCGGAGATGCTGTTTTAGATGGCAGCAGTATTGTTAATGCACCGGAAGAAGTACGTGGCAAGATCGGCTTTCTGACCAGTGAACTGAAATTAGAGGGCTTTTTTACACCAAATTATTTATATAATTTCTTTTCGGATTTATACGGAGTAGAGCCGGCTGTCCGGGATGAAAGAAAGAAGAGACTTTTTGACCGCTTCGGCATCACACAGTTTGCAGAAGTGAAAGTAAAGGATATGTCTACCGGTATGAAACAGAAGGTTTCTTTGGTTATTTCCTTAGTCCATGACCCGGAAATCATTATCTTTGATGAACCGACCAACGGACTTGATGTTCTGACAGCCAAAGTAGTAACGGATTTCCTGTTAGAGCTTAAGAAAGAAGGAAAGAGCATCATCGTTTCTACCCACATTTTCAGCCTGATTGAGAAAATCTGTGACAGAGTCGGAATTATCATCAAGGGAGAAATGATTATCTGCGATACATTAGAGGCAGTGAAAAATGGCAAATCATTAGAAGACAGATTCTTTGAAATCTATGAAGAAACGGTAGGTGAAGCAGAATGAGAAACAATCTTATGACAATTATAAAGAAAGAACTTGCCCGCTTCTTCGGGGATAAGAGAATGGTATTTACGACTATTTTAATGCCGGGCTTACTGATTTATATCATGTACAGCTTCATGGGAAGTGGACTGACCTCCAAATTCGAAGCAGATGAGGATTATACTTACCGTATTTATGCAGAAAATATGCCATCCTCGGTTTCAGCCATGATAAAAGGCAGTGACATCAATGTGGAATATTTAGACCGGGATGGTGTCAGCGAAGAGGATATGAAGCAGGCGGTAACCGATAAAGATGCGGAAATGCTGATGGTATTTCCAGAGAATTTTGAAGCGGATGTGCAGGCATATGACAGTATGACAGCAGCTACACCGGCTCCGCAGGTAGCCTTATATTATAATTCTGCAGATACCGAATCCACAGCATGTTACCAGATTATGACTGCAGTATTAGATGGATATGAAGCTTCTATGGCAAACAAGTTTGATGTCAACAGCGGGGACACAGAATATGACCTTGCCAGCAAGGAAGACAGCACCGGACAGATTTTCTCCATGATGCTTCCAATGCTGCTTATGATATTCCTCTTCTCAGGATGTATGGCAATTGCACCGGAATCCATAGCAGGGGAAAAGGAGAGAGGAACTATTGCTACCTTATTGGTAACACCGATGAAACGTGGACAGCTTGCCATGGGTAAAATCATCAGCCTTGGTATTATCGGACTTTTAAGTGGAATTTCCAGTTTTGTGGGTACCATGTTATCCCTTCCAAAATTAATGGGAACAGAATCCAATGCAATGGATGCCAGCGTATACAGCGTCACCGATTATATCCTTTTATTGCTGGTGATTCTTACCACAGTACTGGTACTGGTTGGAGCATTAGCTGTAATTTCAGCATTTGCAAAGACAGTAAAGGAAGCAGGTTCCATGATTATGCCGCTGATGGTTGTGGTAATGGTAATTTCCATTACATCCATGCTTGGAAGCGGGGCACCGAAGGAATTTTACTGGTATCTGATTCCTTTCTATAACAGTGTGCAGGGCATGACCGGAATTTTTGATTTCTCCTACAGCGGAATCAATATTGTGGCATGTCTTGTCAGTAACCTTATTTATACCGGTATTTTATCAACGGTACTGGCGAAAATGTTTGGCAGTGAGAAAATTATGTATTCCTAGAAAAAAATACTAGACAAATAGCTTTTATAGGACTAAAATAATGAAAAAACATAGAACAATAGAAAGCTATAACACCAGGTTATAACATCTATTTGCGACAAATGAATGGAGGATGTTATTATGGAAAAGAAGGACTTAGACTGGTCTAATCTTGGATTCGGTTATGTAAAGACCGATAAGAGATATGTATCAAATTTCAAAAACGGAGCATGGGATGAGGGAGCTTTAACCGATGATGCAGATATTGTATTGAATGAATGCGCAGGTGTATTCCAGTATGCACAGACCGTATTTGAAGGATTGAAAGCATATACAACAGAGGATGGACATATCGTTACTTTCCGACCTGACTTAAATGCAAGCCGTCTTGCAGATTCAGCACGCAGACTGGAAATGCCGGTATTCCCGGAAGAGCGTTTTGTAGATGCAGTACAGAAGGTAGTAGAAGCAAATGCAGCATATGTTCCACCATATGGTTCCGGTGCAACACTTTACATCAGACCATACATGATGGGAACAAATCCTGTAATCGGTGTAAAACCAGCGGATGAATATCAGTTCCGTATGTTCTGTACACCGGTAGGACCATATTTCAAGGGTGGCGCAAAGCCAATTACCATCCGTGTCAGTGACTATGACCGTGCAGCACCTTGCGGAACCGGTAATATCAAAGCTGGTCTGAACTACGCAATGAGTCTTCACGCAATCGTAACTGCACATGCAGACGGATTTGATGAGAATATGTACTTAGATCCTAAGACAAGAACCAAGGTAGAAGAGACAGGTGGAGCAAACTTCATTTTTGTTACCAAGGATAATAAACTGGTTACACCGAAGTCAGATTCTATTCTGCCATCCATTACACGCCGTTCACTGGTATATGTTGCAGAACATTATCTTGGAATGGAAGTAGAACACAGAGAAGTATACTTTGATGAAGTAAAAGACTTTGCAGAGGCAGGACTTTGCGGAACAGCAGCAGTTATTTCCCCAATCGGAAAGATTGTTGACCATGGTAAAGAAATCTTAATCCCAAGTGGAATGGAAGAAATGGGACCTGTAACCAAGAAACTTTATGATACTCTGACCGGAATCCAGATGGGACGTATCGAAGCTCCGGAAGGATGGATTAAGAGAATCCTGTAAGAGACATATTGTAAATGAAACATAAGAAACACGCATTGCGGGTTTCCTACATAAACGGGAGGCGGTATCCGGAAGGATGCCGCCTCGTTTTGTGTTGCTCAGTATTTGTAAGAAGCTGCCAGAAATCTGTAAGAAGCTCCCGGTGGCAGCATCTGTAGATATAGAAAATTTGAAAATAGGAATTGACATTTAAAAATACAGGTTCTATACTTATTAAGAATATGAAAAGACGATGACGAAGAGAGTAGTTTTCCATGGAAAGTCAAAGAGAGCCGGGGCAGGTGGAAACCGGCATGAGTAAATGGAAAATGAAAATCACTTCCAAGTTGCAGTTCGAACAGGCAAAGCTGCGTTAGTAGAAACTGACGGATTTCCCCCGTTATGGGAACGTATATGCGAAGCAGAAAGCTTCAAGTATGTTGTAACAAGGTGGTTAGAAACGACAGGCGCGCGTCCTTATTACAGGACGGCGCCTTTTTTACTTTACAGGAAATTGCTTTCCAGTAAAGTAAAAAACGCTCCGCGAGGATGCACACTGCGGCGTATAAGGTAGATGTCGCAAGCGACCGCCGCAGGCGCGAGAATGTGCCAAGGCACATTCTTTTTTACGCGGCTAGCGAGAAACTGAAATTTTAAGGAGGACTAACATGTACGAAAAAGTTTCCCCAAATCTGAATTTTGTGGACAGAGAAAAGCAGACTGTAGAATTCTGGAAAGAAAATGACATTTTTAAGAAAAGTATGGAGAACCGGAAAGAAGGCGAGACCTATACTTTCTATGATGGACCGCCAACTGCAAATGGTAAGCCACATATCGGTCACGTATTAACCCGTGTTATCAAGGATATGATTCCAAGATACCAGACCATGAAGGGCAAATATGTCCCACGTAAAGCCGGATGGGATACCCATGGACTTCCGGTAGAGCTGGAAGTAGAAAAGCTTTTAGGATTAAACGGAAAAGAGCAGATTGAAGAATATGGTATGGAGCCATTCATCAAGAAATGTAAAGAATCCGTATGGAAATACAAAGGAATGTGGGAAGATTTTTCAGGAACCGTTGGATTCTGGGCTGATATGGATAACCCATATGTAACCTATGATGATAATTTCATTGAATCTGAGTGGTGGGCTCTTAAGAAAATCTGGGATAAGAAGCTGTTATACAAAGGTTTCAAGATTGTTCCTTACTGCCCGAGATGTGGAACTCCGCTTTCTTCTCAGGAAGTAGCACAGGGATATAAGACGGTAAAAGAACGTTCCGCAATCGTAAGATTCAAAGTAATCGGAGAAGATGCATATTTCCTGGCATGGACCACAACTCCATGGACACTACCATCTAACGTTGCACTTTGTGTAAACCCGGACGAGACTTACTGTAAAGTAAAAGCTGCTGACGGATATACTTATTATATGGCAGAAGCACTGTTAGATAAGGTACTTGGCAAATTTGCGGATGAAGAAAATGGCGTAAAAGCATATGAAGTATTGGATACTTTCCCAGGAAAGTCCTTAGAGTACAAGGAATATGAGCCATTATTTGACTGCGCAAAGGAAATCTGTGAGAAACAGCATAAGAAAGGCTACTATGTAACCTGTGATACTTATGTAACCATGACAGATGGTACCGGTATCGTTCACATCGCACCTGCATTTGGTGAAGACGATGCCCAGGTTGGCCGTAGATATGACCTTCCATTTGTCCAGTTAGTAGACGGAAAAGGAGAACTTACCAAAGAGACTCCATATGCCGGTGTATTTGTAAAGAAAGCAGACCCAATGGTATTAAAAGACCTGGAAGAAAAAGGACTACTCTTTGATGCACCAAAATTTGAACATGAATATCCACACTGCTGGCGTTGTGATACTCCGCTGATTTACTATGCAAGAGAATCCTGGTTCATTAAGATGACCGCAGTAAAAGAGGATTTGATCCGCAATAACAATACCGTAAACTGGATTCCGGAATCTATCGGAAAAGGACGTTTCGGTGACTGGCTTGAAAATATTCAGGACTGGGGTATTTCCCGTAACCGTTACTGGGGAACTCCGCTTCCTGTATGGGAGTGCTCCTGTGGACATCAGGAGTGTATCGGAAGCCGTGCAGAATTAGCAGAGCGCAGTGGTAACCCGGATGATGCCAAAGTAGAATTACATCGTCCATACATTGATGCAGTAACCTTCAAGTGCCCGGATTGTGGCGGCGAAATGCATCGTGTACCGGAAGTAATTGACTGCTGGTTTGACTCAGGAGCAATGCCATTTGCACAGCATCATTATCCATTTGAAAATGAAGACCTCTTTAAACAGCAGTTCCCTGCACAGTTTATTTCCGAGGCAGTAGACCAGACCCGTGGATGGTTCTATTCCCTGATGGCAGAGTCTACCTTATTATTTAATAAAGCACCATATGAAAATGTTATCGTATTGGGACATGTACAGGATGAAAATGGACAGAAGATGAGTAAGTCCAAAGGAAATGCCGTTGACCCGTTTGATGCATTAGAGACTTACGGAGCAGATGCAATCCGCTGGTATTTCTACATTAATTCTGCACCATGGCTGCCAAACCGTTTCCATGGAAAGGCAGTACAGGAAGGACAACGTAAATTCCTTGGAACACTTTGGAATACTTATGCATTCTTCGTGTTGTATGCAAATATTGATGAATTTGATGCAACCAAATATACACTGGATTATGAGAAACTTTCCGTTATGGATAAATGGCTTCTCTCCAAACTCAATACACTGATTAAGACCGTAGATAATAATCTGGGTAATTATCGTATTCCGGAAGCTGCAAGAGCACTGGATGAATTTGTAGATGAGATGAGTAACTGGTATGTAAGACGTTGTCGTGAGCGTTTCTGGGCAAAGGGCATGGAGCAGGATAAAATCAATGCATATATGACTCTTTATACTGCACTGGTAACTGTATGCAAGGTAGCAGCGCCGATGATTCCTTTTATGACAGAAGAAATTTACCAGAACCTGGTATGCAGCATCGACAAGAGTGCGCCGGAAAGCATCCATCTTTGCGACTATCCGGTGGCAAACGAGAGCTGGATAGACAGTGAATTAGAGAAAAATATGGACGAAGTATTGAAAATCGTTGTTATGGGCCGTGCCTGCAGAAATACTGCAAACATCAAGAACCGTCAGCCGATTGGAAATATGTTTGTAAAAGCACCATTTGAATTATCCGAATACTTTACAGAGATTATCGAAGATGAGCTGAATGTAAAGAAAGTGACATTTACAGAGGATGTCAGTGCATATACTAGCTATACCTTCAAACCACAGCTTCGTACCGTTGGACCGAAATTCGGTAAATATTTAGGTCAGATTCAGAAAGCGCTTGCAGAATTAGACGGCAACAAGGCAATGGCTGAGCTTAAGAGCACAGGTGCACTGAAACTTGACAGTATAAGCGACGAAGTTGTATTATATGAAGAGGATTTACTTATCACCATGACACAGCAGGAAGGTTATATGACAGAGGGTGATAATGAAGTGACCGTAGTTCTTGATACGAACCTTACTCCGGAACTTTTAGAGGAAGGAATGGTAAGAGAATTAATCAGCAAAATCCAGACAATGCGTAAGGAAGCAGGATTTGAAGTAATGGATAAAATTACTGTTTCATATAAGGCAGAACAGAAGGTAAAAGACATCTTCGCAAAATATGGAGATGAAATTGCAAAAGAAGTTTTAGCTGAGAGCGTTGTGGCTGATACGGTGAACGGATATCAGAAAGAATGGAACATTAATGGTGAAACAGTTGTGCTTGGCGTGGAAAAAAAATAAGCAGAATAAAGATAGGGGAGCGGAGCCGACAGGGGTCTGCTCCCTTTTTGCACAAAAAACACCGGAATCGAAACAAAAGGAGAACATTATGAAAAGCAAAATGTTTGAAAAGGAAACCTTCAAAAAAGAGGTAGTTGAGAACGTAAAACACCTCTATCGTAAGACAATGGATGAAGCAAGCGAGCAGGAAATTTTTCAGGCAGTATCCTACGTTGTAAAAGATGTAATTATTGACCAGTGGCTTGCAACCCAGCAGGAATTTGATAAAGCAGATCCAAAGATTGTATACTATATGTCCATGGAGTTCTTAATGGGCCGTGCATTAGGCAATAACCTGATTAACTTAACGGTATACAATGAAGTGAAAGAAGCTTTAGAGGAAATGGGAATCAACTTAAATGCAGTAGAAGACCAGGAGCCGGATCCGGCACTTGGAAATGGTGGACTGGGAAGACTTGCGGCATGCTTTATGGAATCTTTAGCAACTCTGGGCTATCCGGCATACGGTTGTGGAATCCGTTACCATTATGGAATGTTCCGTCAGAAAATAGAGAATGGTTATCAGGTAGAAGAGCCGGATAACTGGTTACAGAATGGATATCCATTTGAATTAAAACGTCCGGAATACAATTTCGAAGTAAAATTTGGTGGATATGTACGTGCAGAGGCACAGTCAGATGGAAGAACCAGATTCGTACAGGAAGGCTATCAGTCTGTAAAAGCAATTCCATACGATATGCCAATCGTAGGATATAACAATAATGTGGTAAACACTTTGATGATCTGGGATGCAGAGCCAATGGAATGTTTCGAACTGGATTCCTTTGATAAAGGTGATTATCATCGTGCAATCGAACAGCAGAACTTAGCAAAGAACTTAGTAGAGGTTCTTTATCCGAATGATAACCATATCGCAGGAAAAGAGCTTCGTTTAAAACAGCAGTACTTCTTTGTATCTGCCAGCTTGCAGCGTGCTATTGCAAGATTTAAGAAGAATCATCCAGACATCCATATGCTTCCTGAAAAAGCAGTATTCCAGATGAATGATACCCATCCAACCGTAGCAGTTGCAGAGTTAATGCGTATCTTACTGGATGAAGAAGGCTTAGAGTGGGAGGATGCATGGAATATTACAACAAAATGCTGTGCATATACCAACCATACCATCATGGCAGAAGCATTAGAGAAATGGCCAATCGAGATTTTCTCAAGACTGCTTCCTAGAATTTACCAGATTGTAGAAGAAATTAACCGTCGTTTTGTACTGGAAATCCAGCAGAAATATCCTGGAGACAACCATAAGATTGAGAAGATGGCAATTGTATATGATGGTCAGGTTAAAATGGCTCATCTGGCAATCTGTGCAGGATATTCTGTAAATGGTGTAGCGGCACTTCATACAGAAATCCTTAAGAAACAGGAATTAAAAGATTTCTACGAGATGTTCCCGGAGAAATTTAATAATAAGACCAATGGTATTACACAGCGTCGTTTCTTAATGCATGGTGATCCATTGCTTGCAGACTGGGTAACCAAATATGTTGGAAAAGACTGGATTACAGACCTTTCCCGCATCAAGAGATTAGAATTCTATGCAGATGATGAAAAGGTTCAGCAGGAATTTTTAAATATCAAATATAAGAACAAGCTGCGCCTTGCTTCTTATATTGAAGAGCACAATGGTATTGAAGTAAATCCACGTTCTATCTTTGATGTACAGGTAAAACGTCTGCATGAGTACAAACGCCAGCTCTTAAATATTCTTCATGTAATGTATCTTTACAATGAATTAAAAGAGCATCCGGATATGGAATTTATTCCAAGAACTTTCATTTTCGGAGCAAAAGCAGCAGCAGGCTACCGCAATGCAAAACTTACCATCAAATTAATCAACTCTGTTGCAGATGTCATCAACAATGATAAGTCTATCAACGGAAAGATTAAGGTTGTATTTATCGAAGACTACAAGGTATCCAATGCAGAGATTATTTTTGCAGCAGCAGATGTCAGCGAGCAGATTTCTACCGCAAGTAAGGAAGCTTCCGGAACCGGTAATATGAAGTTCATGCTGAATGGAGCGCTTACCATCGGAACCATGGATGGTGCAAACGTTGAGATGGCAGAAGAAGTCGGCAAAGAAAACATGTTTATCTTCGGTATGAGCTCTGACGAAGTGATTGCTCATGAGCAGAAACGCGATTATGACCCAATGCAGATTTTCAACAATGATCAGAATGTCCGTAAAGTTCTGATGCAGTTAATCAACGGATTTTATTCACCAAATGATCCGGAATTGTTCCGTGACCTTTACAACTCACTGCTGAATACACAGTGCACACAGTACGCAGATACTTACTTTATTCTGGCAGACTTCCGTTCTTATGTGGAAGCACAGAAGAAGATTAATGCTGCATATGCAGATGAAAAAGAATGGGCTAGAAAAGCAATCTTAAATATTGCAGCTTCCGGCAAATTCTCATCTGACCGTACAATTCAGGAATATGTGGATGATATCTGGCACCTGAACAAAATCACTGTTACAGTAGATGACAAAGCAGAATAAAATTAAGAAATAAGAGCATAAGCATAAAAACAGAAAGAGGCAGCAGCCCGGCAGGGTTGTTGCCTCTTTCTGCTTTAAGACGTTAGGCATCCGTAAGAAACACCGGTGACAGATTCTGTGAGGTTTAAGCTACTGGGAAAAATTTACTTGTATTCAAAGAACTTATTTGTTACAATCAACACAAAGCATATATTCTGATTTTCGAATGGCGAAAGCCAGTCTAAATTTCTAGTATCAATTCAATGAATTCTATGCTTTTAAATTCTAATTACAATTAATAAACGCATAGTGCATTGAAGAGGCGGAAGTTTAGGAAAATATGAGATATATGCAATCCTGCTTTTCACTGCATTATGGGAAAAGGAGGAAAAATGAGAACTTTAGAAGAACTGAATCTGGTGGATGACTTTTTAGTAAACAGCTTAACCAGTCACAAAATTTATGGGGAACAGTCAGCGAGGTATATTTTGGAATGCATTCTGCATCGACAGATAGGAAAGCTTACGGTAGTGCCGCAGCGTTTCTTTTGCGGAGAGAATACAGAAACCCACGGAATCCGGCTGGATGTATATCTGGATGAAGAGAATGGTGAAATCTTTGATATAGAACCGGACCAGAATGATGGGAAGAACGAGATGGCAGCATTACCAAGAAGAGTCCGGTTTTATCATGCAAAAATTGATGCCGGAAATTTACCATCGGGCGAAACCTATGGAAGTCTTCGGAATGTTGTTGTTATTTTCATTACAACCTATGATCCCTTTGGACTGAATCGTATGGTGTATACAATCAAGAATTGTTGCATCGAGGTGCCGGAGTTAAAGTATGAAGATGGGGCGCAGACCATATTTTTGTATACAAGAGGAAGTGAAGGAAATCCACCGGATGAATTAAAACAGCTACTGCATTACATGGAGCATTCATCCGTAGAGAATGCTTCCACCGAGAAACTGAAAAAGTTACACCGGATGGTAACTGCAGTCAAGCGGGATGGAGAGGTAGGTCTTGCATATATGAAGAGCTTTGAGAGAGAAGAAAGAATTCGGAAACAGGGCGAAGAGGAAGGCAGAAAAGAAGGAAAAAAAGAAGGTCTGGAAGAGGGCGAAATAGTAGGAAAAACGAAGGAAGTTATAAAACTTGGACGCAGATTCGGAAAGTCAGAGGCGGAAATTATTTTATTGCTGCAGGAGGAACTGCATATAGATAAAGATAAGGCAACGGATTTTCTGGAAAAGTATGATAAGTAAGACGATTAGAAAGAATGTGAGAATTACAGCATGAGCAACAAATTGGCGAAGCATCAGAAACAAAAAGAACGATTAACCGGAAAGCAGAAGAAAGTTCTGTTCTGGAGTTGTTTTGCTGCTTTAAGCATAGCTTTTCTGGCGGTTTGGTTAAACGTATTTTTGACGTCGAATGCACTTCACAGGCAAATGGAAGAGATGGTACTAGGAGAAGATTATGATAGAGAAGATGTAGTGATAACGGATAAAAGGAGCGAAGATGCTTCGGCAGATAATGCCATATCTCAAAATTATTTCTTCTATTATCATGGTGGCAAAACGAATGAATATAATAAGCGGATGCAGGTGCCGGAAAGTGTATATACAGAATATGAGGTGGGAGATACCATAACTGCATATACTACAGATCATATAAAATATTCTTATAATAAAGCGGGCATTCTTCCAGATAAAAAATTTAGGAACAATGAATTAATGAAAGTAGCCGGAGTGGTGCTTGGGGCTGCAATAGGTTTCCTGAGTTTGTGGGGCTTATTAAACAGAAAGATAAGTTAAAAACTATGATTTTAGGAGAAATTCAAGATGTTATATATTATGCGGCATGGAAAAACAGAATGGAATGCATTACATAAAATACAGGGAAGAGCGGATATCCCATTGAATGAAGAAGGACGCCTGATGGCGGAAAAAGCATGGGAAGAGTATAAGGATTTGCACATAGATGTGTGTTATTGTTCTCCGTTGATAAGGGCTGTTGAGACAGCACAAATTGTGTTAAAAAACCGGGAAATTCCAATAATAAAAGATGAACGGCTGATGGAAATGAGTTTTGGTGATTATGAGGGAATCGAAAACAGCTTTGCTATTCCGGATTGCCCGATTAATATTTTGTTTCAAAAGCCGGGAGAATATCACGAATCGATAGGTGGAGCAGAAACCTGGGAGGAACTCTTTGCAAGAACCGGAGCATTTTTGAAGGAAGTGATAGACCCGCAGCTACAGGAAGGTAAGGATATCCTGATTGTGGGACATGGTGCGATGAATGCAAGCATTATCTGTCAGGTGAAAGGTATGCCGATTGAGGAGTTTTGGAGTGCGGGACTTGAACAGTGTAAAATTTTGGAAGTGTAAATTGGATAGATGTTGGAATATGATAAGTGAATGGAATGGAAAAACGGAATGACATGAGTAAATTGGAGTGGACAATAAAATTAATTATTATAGTGGCTGGTTCAGTCGTTGCGGCATATGGCATTACGCTGGCGCTGTATGCGGGATTTGGTGGTGCCACCCTTGCGGTATTATGGCAGGGAATTTCAAAAACATTTCATGTAAGCATCGGTATGGCATCCATGATAGTAGCCATAGTTATGATTGTATTTGCGTTTTTCTATGACAGGTCACAGATACATATCGGCACGATACTTTATCAGATTGTATATAGCCTTTGTGTAGATTTGTTTGCAAATGCACATGTGTACAGTACGCATATATGGGTAAATGCACTTATCATGTTATTAGGAATTGTGATTTTTGCCATAGGAACCGGATTTTATGCGGCAGCCTCCCTGGGGCGGGGTTCTTATGAGGCACTGACTTTTTCTCTTGCAGAGAAGAACAACTGGCAGGTAAAAATTGTACGAACGGTACTGGATGTCGTGATGGTTGTGACAGGTGTTATGCTGGGCGGAAAATTTGGCATACGCACCATAGTAACAATCCTCATTTCCGGACCGGTCATCCAGTTTACTGCGGCAAAAACGAAAAAGTTAATTTGTGTTGCTTGTGGCAACGACCGTTCTGATATCTAATAGAGGTATCAAAACAAAGGAGGCACATAGGACTGTCCCACTGTGCATCTTATAATTCAAGAATAACTCCTTTGCCGGCATATGGAGAATGCGAAGAATAAGAAACAGACAGAGTCGGAGAGGGCAGAAGCAGAGAGAGTGGAAGCAGAGGCTGAATTGGAGGAATAGACATGGCAGCTACAATTATTTATTTGGTAATTTCATTATTGGTTTCACTTATTTTTATCATACTTGGAATTATGCAGTATAGGTCTGAAAAACCAGTATCAATAAATACAGGAGAGAAACCACTTCGTAAAGATGAACTGACAAATGTTACGGAATGGAACCATAGACATGGCAGAAATTTTATTATTTTGGGTTGTGTGCTATTTATTACACAAGCTGTTTTTGGATATTTTATTAAAAAGCTGGATGGCGTTGTGGTTCAGGTGGTTATTTATATGATAGTTCTATTTTCTGAAATCGCATGGGTTGAGTTTGAACATAATATGATGAAAAAGAAAATGATAAAAAAGCATTGAAATAACAACTTATAATTTGCAAAAAAAATGAAGGTTCCTGAGGGGCTTTACCACGATAACCGGGAATTGACCGAGCTCTTTGAGTGAGGGATACTTCTTGTCCGAAGGGCAAGAAGGTGGAACTGAGAAGAATTAAAACAATCGGAAGTTATAAAGGAGAAACACTATGGGATTATTTGGTAAAAGCAAAAAAGAGCGAGAAAAAGAGTATATGAACAGATTAGATGTTCCATTATGTTTAAAAGAAGACTTTGAATTGATTATTGATGATGTATTTACAATTATGGGGGTTGGAACAGTTGCCACAGGAAACATATCAGCAGGAATGTGTAGAGAAGGAGAAAATGCGTGTGTTTATAAAACAAATGGAGGTGTATTAGAGACTATAATTACTACCATCGATATACATACAAAAGAACGAAAATCAAATGGTTGTGGATATAAAACAGAGCATGTTGGACTTGGGTTAAGAGGAGTTTCTAAGGAACAATTAGAAAAAGGAGATAGAGTGATTGTAAAGAATGCCAATATGTATGGAATGTAATTACAAATTCCAGTTGTGCGCCCAGCTAAGGGTGTGTAGTCAAGCCGGTGGAATT
>NZ_QUFO01000012.1:0-73665 GCF_003478915.1 Roseburia sp. AF25-13LB | reverse complement strand
CTGGTTGTCCATAAGTGCGCCCTTCATTCAAAGGCAATGAAGGGAATGGAAAAACCACTCCCTCCGCCATTACACTTCCTCCATATCTGTAAGTGGCTCTTTCTGCATCGCCTTTGAGAAAAACTTTCCGTTTGTTTCCTGCCTTTTTAAGAAGCCTATCAACTTTGGTAAATCTTCCTCCTCAATCGGACAGCCAAGAACCGATTCCACCGCACCGCCAATCTGACAGAGCCTGTGGGTTCGTTTTTTACTTTCCTCGGCTTTCTTTCTCTTTTCCAGTTCCTTTCGCTGTGCAATGAGCTTTTTGGTAGCTTCGATGCTTTCCTGTTCCTTTTTCTCTAATGCACGTATTCTTTCTTCATAAGTCTTTGTTGATTTCGCCATATCGTCTTCATCCTTTCTCTTATAATCAAATCTTGCTCTGCTAAGATTTGGCACACGATTCTGGTCAGCTCTGTTGACATAATTCCAATCAGAATCGTGGTGCATCCTTGCGGAGCATTATCTTGTCGATGTTTTTCCGACAAGATAAACATTAGTTCCCGGTTGCATATCAGGAGAAGCACATGGTATAATCCTCTTGCGTGTAGGTATATCATGGCTTCGGTCTGATAGAACCTTTGGCGGTTTCGTAGGAAGCCGCCTTTTTAAGTTGCCACATTTCTTGTGACAGCTTTTACATTTCCTTTATCCCTCAGATCTCGCCCCTCGTTGGCTTCCATGAACTTTTCCAGAATGTCAGTTTTAATAAGGACTTTTCTTCCGACTTTTAATACCGGAAGCTTCTTCCATTCAACCAGCTTTCTCAAAGTATTTCTGCCAATTCCTGTATAGTCGGCTGCTTCCTCGATGGATAATGCAATCTTTCTTTCCGTCATCTTGTCACCTCCTTATGAATTGCATTATGCAATTTTTGTTGTGCTGTTAGTATAGCGGTTTTATATTGTGTTGTCAAGCGTTATGAAATTTTAAAAATAATTATTATATTGCATATTGCAATTATGTGAGGTACATGCTATAATTCATACATACCGAAAAAGGAGGCAATCAGCATGAAAGATAAAGAATTACGCAAGCTGATAGGCAGCAGGGCAAAACAGCGTCGTCTGGAATTAAATCTGACACAGCCTTATGTTGCAGAGAAGATGGGAGTTACCGCTTCCACAATCCTGCGTTATGAGAATGGTTCGATTGACAATACCAAAAAGATGGTGCTGGAAGGTCTTTCGGAAGCACTTCATGTATCTATTGAATGGCTCAGAGGTGAAACCGATGAATACGAAACCGATATTACGGATAAGAAAGAATTACAGATTCGTGATGCAATGGGCGATATTCTCAAACAGTTACCTCTCGACCTTAGTAAAAAGGAAGATGCTTTTTCCAAAGATTTACTGCTGTTGATGTTAAAGCAATATAACCTGTTTCTGGAATCATTCCAGTTTGCCTGCAAGAATTACAAGGGCAACACGAATGAAGCTGATATTGCAAAAGTAATGGGGTTTGAATCGAATGATGAATATAACGAGATTATGTTTCTCCGGGAGATCACCCACACTGTTAATGCCTTTAACGACATGGCAGATATCGTAAGGCTTTATTCCAAGAAACCGGAAATGGCAGAACAAAGGCTTGAAAATCTTTTATCAGAAGTTTTGTATGAGGATTCCGATTCGGTATAGAACGACAACCGGAGTTATGATATACTTACACGCAAGAAGCATTTCATCAGTTCCGATTGTCTGATATCGAAAGGAGACACACGATTATGGCAAAAGGATCTGTAAGAAAAAAAGGAAAGAAATGGTACTACCGCTTCTATGTAGAAGATGCAAGCGGCAATCTGGTTCAGAAAGAATACGCTGGAACAGAAAGTAAAAGTGAAACGGAAAAACTGCTCCGTCAGGCAATGGATGATTACGAAAGCAAGAAATTTGTCGCAAAGACAGATAATCTTACTGTAGGAGAACTTCTTGATATGTGGGCGGAAGAAGAACTGAAAGTCGGAACACTCAGCAATGGTACAGTGGAAAATTATCTTGGTGCAATCCGTTGTATCAAGAAACATCCGATTGCAGAACGCAAATTAAAAACCGTTACTGCTGAACATTTACAGGCATTTCTCGATCTGCTTACATTCGGTGGGGAATTTCCAGATGGAAAAGTGAGAAAAGGATACAGTAAAGATTACATCCATTCCTTTTCAGCAGTATTACAACAGGCTTTCCGGTTTGCAGTATTTCCAAAACAGTTGATTACTTTTAATCCTATGCAGTATATTAAGCTGAAAAAACAGGCAGAGGATGTGGATTTATTCTCAGATGATGAGGTAGAAGAAGGCATACAGCCTATTTCCCATGAAGATTATGAGAGACTGATAGAATACCTCAAAGTAAAGAATCCACCTGCAATCCTGCCAATCCAGATCGCATACTATGCGGGACTTCGTATCGGTGAAGTTTGCGGATTGACATGGCAGGACATCAATCTTGAAGAACAATGCCTGACCATTAAAAGAAGTATCCGCTATGATGGCACAAAACATAAAAACATCATCGGACCGACCAAGCGAAAGAAAGTAAGGATTGTTGATTTTGGCGATACTCTGACTGAAATACTGAAAACCGCCAGAAAAAAACAGCTTAAAAGCCGGATGCAGTATGGTGAACTTTACCACCGCAATTTCTACAAGGAAGCACAGGACAAAAACAGAGTGTATTATGAATATTATCATCTGGACGGAACCGAAGAAATCCCGGTAGATTACAAGGAAATCTCCTTTGTCTGCCTGAGACCGGACGGATGTCTGGAACTGCCAAGCACACTCAGCATTGCCTGCCGATCAGTTGCAAAAAGGCTGGACGGATTTGAGAATTTCCATTTCCACCAGTTGCGACACACCTACACAAGCAACCTCCTCTCAAACGGAGCTGCCCCAAAAGATGTGCAGGAACTGTTAGGGCACTCTGATGTCAGTACCACAATGAATGTCTACGCCCACTCTACAAGAAAGGCAAAGCGGAACTCCGCCAGACTTCTTGATAAAGTGGCAGGCAACGACTAAATAAAAAATTCCCTTATTTCCCTTGCTGATTCCGCATAAGGTCAAAAATAAGGGAAAATACATATCATTTCACTATTTAAGGGGCTGGAAAGCCCGTAAAATAAGGAAAGTTCAAGAAATCTCTCCACAAATTCCGATTTGTCGTCATCTTCATTATACTTCATCGCCAATCGAAAAGATAGCATATTTTATGAAACTTGTCGGCTGGGAACAGCTTGCAACGCAAGGTGTCCCCAGATGGCAAGTCCACAAAAGGGAAGCTGGCGGCAGCCAGCGCAGGGGTGCAAAACGTCCAGTGGACGTTTGCCCTGCACCGACCGAAGCGGAGCGGAGACGGCGTAGCGACTCCTGTATGATTTGTAGCAGACCTTGACTGCGAAAGCCGACATTCTGTCGGCTGCTGCGGCATTCGCCGAGTGAATATGCAAGCATATTCGTTCGGCTCATTGCTCGCACAAATCACAGCCCTCCGGCGAGGAGCCTTCGGAGAACGCAATACACCAACTTTTGGGTGGTGTATAATTGCGCCCTTAGTAAACTAAGGGGTTTCCGGCGTCTTCCGTTCCAGCAGTTTTTTCAATAGTTCCTGCGTGTCCTGTCTGTGAAAAATGAGTTTCAACAACAGCATGACATCATCATCTGTCAGACGTTCCGGTTCTTGCAGAAAACTTTCCAGCATACCGCCACGGGTACAGAGCCGGTGTGTCCGTTCCTTTCGGGTAAGCTGCTTTAACTGGTGCTGCAACGCCTTTTCATCATTGATGGCTTTCCGCAGTTTCTTTTCGCTTTTCTCCAGCTCCCGGTTGATCTTTTCCAGCTTTGAGGTATCAGACAAGGGCAGCGTCCTCCTTTCCCGGTATCAGCACATAAATCCTATTTGGTTCTCCAATGCCCTGACGCACCCGCATGATAAGTCCGACAGTTTCCAATTCTTTCAGAGAACGCTTGACCGTCATGGGACTGCGGGACAGGACTGCGGCAATGGCTGTGACAGGGAAGCAGACAAACAGGATTCCGTTCTCGTCCTCCTGTCCTTTGGATAGCATAGCGTCCAGCATCCGGCAGTACATGACCTTTGCGGTGCTGCTGACTGGAAATCCTGTCAACGCTCTTGGAAATGGCATACAGGGCGGCAATGGTGTGTCTATCGTCATAAATTCAAAATTCATTCGGTGTGTTCCTCCTTTTTCTTTGCTCGTTTGGATAAATAATGAGGGCAGTCAACCACAACCGCCCGGAAGCTCTGCTTGCACCCATGCTGGCATTTCCGGCATAATTCGTTGTAAGTGACACGCCCCCGGTCATTGAGGTAAAAGGAAAGCTCATGCTTCCTCTTTTTGCTCATTCTCGGCATATTGCGCTTCCTTCCGTTTTAGTGTATGGTTTCGGGGCGATTTTCGGCAAAATTACAGTCATAGAGTCGCTTAAAATCTCCCGAAGTATCAGCGATAGGGTAGACTGTCCCCCTATCAGATTGTCGTGTTTCGGTATCAGTTCGGTGTCAGTTCGCCAGTTCTCCCCGGTGTCGTTCCTCCCCTGAATCTCACAGCGGCGTATCGCTCCCTTTGGTATGCTCGTTTCGGTCAGGGTTCCTCCATATCCCTGCCAAAAGTCATGGCACTACATCGCCGGGGAAGCATATCCCACACAGGCTGGTCATTCGATTGGAATAATCCATCGATGAACTACCTGTATCATAGAACATTTTTGTGCCTCGTGCGGTATGTCCACAAAGTAGGAATTCGGGGTAAAAATCAGAAATTTCCACGATTGCGGAATTGATATGGTATAATCAATTCAACGGTTATAAATGCTGTCAGAAGGGGGAACTGCTTCAATGAACGGAGCTACTACAATACAGGAACGGCTAAAAGATTTACGATTAAACAAAGGATTAAAACTGGAAGAACTGGCTGAGCAAACGGGTATTTCAAAATCGGCTCTTGGCAGTTATGAAAAAGATGACTATAAGGAAATCAATCATGGCAACCTTATCCTGCTGGCAGATTTTTATGGGGTGTCCCTCGATTATCTCTTTTGCCGGACAGAGAACCGGGCGGAGATCAACACGCCATTAAGGGAGCTGCATTTGAGTGATGAGATGGTAGCACTTCTGAAAAGCGGTCGGATTAACAACCGTCTGCTCTGTGAACTTGCCACCCATAAGGACTTTATCAAGTTTCTTGCGGACATTGAGATTTATGTGGATGGGATTGCCACCATGCAGATTCAGAATCTCAACGCCCTTGTCGATACCGTCCGGCATGAAATCATTGAACGGTATCGCCCCGGCGAAGATGACCCGCATTTGAAGGTGCTGCAAGCTGCCCATATCAGTGATGATGAATATTTCAGCCACATGGTTCTGGATGACCTCAACCTCATTATCCGGGATATTCGAGAAGCCCACAAAAAGGACAGCGAGAGTGCACCCCAGACCACCGTTGCCGATGAACTGAAAGAAAATCTGGAAGCGGTTGAAAATTTCAAGGGCAGCCGTGATGAAAAGCTGGTTGTCCTTTACTGTAAGCAGCTTGGTATCAACTATAAAAATCTGTCAGATGAAGAATTTCGCTGGCTGATTCGGATTCTCAAAAAGTCAAAGAAAATGGGAACGCCCATCAGCCAGAGGAAAAAACGATAAAGAAAAACCGCTGTTGCATGGTTTGTTGGCTTCCATGTAGCAGCGGTTTGTGCTGTGGTTATTTAGTTGAAAATCAGAACGACACTGGAAGTTGTTTATCCAAAATGAAATGGAATAACCATATCAAGTAAAAATGCAAAAACTATACTAATGGTTCCCATTAGCACAGAACTTTTCAATGTGTCCCTCCTCAAAACAGTAAGTCCGATAATAAAGACTATCAATTCTAAAACAGAGCGTGCTTTGAAATATCCCCATCCATATACGAAAGTCATGTTAGACAATACTGCTAAAATCAATACTGATAGCACAAATGCAGGTCTGCTCTTTCCTTTCGCATACCAACAGACAAATGCCAAGAACGGAGAAATCATGGTAAAGCCAACCCAAATCATAGCGTAGCTTCTTGGGAAAAAGCCTGCGACATAGTTTGAATACAAATAGTAACTTACAACCATGCCAGCAAAAAACGCAAAAACATTAACACTTGCTCTTATTGCAGAATTACTATAAATAGAAATACACAGTGCAATCAATACCCAAATTGCAAAACGCCCAAGGAAATTATGAACATCTAATGCTCCATCAATTGCCATAAGCACACTTGGCAGTTCAGCTTGACGAAAATCCAAAAATTTTGAAAAAGTCCCCAAAGCTATTCCAAGTAACAATATAGCTATGGTATTTATAATTTTTCTATTACCAGATATAGGATTTTCCGCACTCCTTATATCATTCAAAAACTTCTTCATAGGCATCTCCCAAACTAAAATTTGTCATAATCATTCTATCATACCGTTATGAATAAATCATCTCATGCAAAACAATTTCTTCTGCCCGATTGTGGATATTATTGCACCGCCGCACCCATTCCATTTGACGGGTACACTTTAATTCCTCGGTTACGCCCTCGGCAATTTTCATCTGCTCCATGATGGTGTCTAACCGTTCCTGTGCCTGTTCGTTCAGGTCTGAAAGATATGTCCATAACTCTCCAGTCAAGGTCAATGTGTTCAATCGGGCTGGATGGATTTCCCTTAAATATTCCCGGTGCAGCCGTCCATACTTTCCAACGGGGCGGTGTTCTTCCGGCAGTTTCAGGTCTGGGATGTAGTAATCTCCAACAAGGATATAATCAATTCCGTTTTCCGTTATTCTTGGTTTCAATTCGCTCATGTTTTAATCTCCTCATTCTGGCTCATTTTTTTGCAAGTCTAGCTCTCCAGAAATATTGGTAAATCTTTGGTAAATTTGAGACTGAAGCACAAAAAACGCTTAAAAACGGGGCTTATGAGACGATTTGAGACTTTTCATCATGCCCGGTAAATCCTGCCGTGGCAAATGAATAGTATTTTTATCATTGTTGCATAACCTCGCATTTCTTAGTTTTTCTTGGTTTTTCGGGCTTTGTAAGCCTTTGTGAATTTTTCTTTTCTGGCATAACCTGGTTTATTTTCTCATAATATCGTCCGCAAAAGGTGTAAAATAAGGTGTATGTTTTTCCATTTTACACCTTGCTATTTTCAATTAAAAATCGTAATTACACAACCTGAATCCGGGCAACTTCTTCCCTGGCATCCTCAAGATTTACGTGCGTATATGTATTCAGCGTTACGCTGATGTCTGAGTGGCCCATCAAATATTGCAATGCTTTTGGATTCATTCCGGATTTTGCCATATTTGAGCAATAGGTATGCCGACATACATGAGGGGTGATGACAGGCATCTGTACTTTGTAAGTATTATTATACTTCTGAATGATGTGTTGAAAATAATGCTCCCAGTGCATGGAATAACAGATACTTTCATTTTTATCAAAGTATAAGAATCCACTTTTTCCATCTACCATAGGTTCTGCTTTGGGCGGGTTTCGTTTTTCTATAATTTTCCGAAAACATTCCTCTACATCTGCAGTCATAGGTATCTTTCTTGTTCCGCTGGTTGTTTTAGTCTCTTGAATATAATATCCGATTTTTGATTTTTTCTGCAATTGATGATCGATGTTGATCGTATGCTCCTTGAAATCAATATCAGAAATCGTCAAACCACAAAATTCCGAGATGCGAAGGCCTGTTTTAAATAATATGTAAATTCCTTCATAATACCTGCAAAAATGAGGGTCTTCCTTCACAAACCGTAGGAACTTTCGTTCCTCAGCCCTGCTGATTGCCTCTCTTGTCACACTGTCATTCACAACCACTTCCATTAGCTGAAACTGAAATGGATTTTTCCTGATCAGGTCATCATCCACTGCCAACTGAAATGCCGGACGAAGAACTCCTCGGATTGAATGGATGGAACTATAGCTTTTCTTTTCTACCTGCTGAAGATGTATCAGCCAACATTTTGCATCCGAAATCCGAACCGTATCAATCCTTCTTTTTCCAAATGGATCTTTCTTCAATAAATTGATAACTGTTCCGTATCCTGCAACTGTAGTAGGTCTGACACCGGTTTTTGTTGATATATATTTTTCAACCAGTTCCAGTACCGTCATATTTCCGCCATTTGTTGCAATCTGTTCAAAATGATCTGCCTGGATTTTCTTCTCCATCTCCCGAAGCGATAAAGCCCGGCACTTTCCTTTCGGAGTTGCATCGTTATGGTCTAAGCGCCAGCTATATACGCAGCGCTCCTTTCCCATCTCATCGACATACTTAAATCTATATCTGCCATCAGATAACTGTATTTCTCCATTGTGTAATATACGTCCTCTATGATCTCTCCTTTTTTCACTCATAATATTTCGTCTCCTTCATTAAATGCTCATTTAACTTGGAAGACCGTCTCGGTTTATTCATTATACCACAAGACCTTCTCTTCGCTAAGATAAAATGAACATTATTTTCATTACCATTTCTTCTATTCTGTCACTTAAACTGTACTGGCTGTGTCCAGATAATCTTCAAATAATTTTCTTTTGAACCGGATATGCGAACCAACTTCCAAAATAAAATCTGCTCCTTCATTTTCACCTGCGATTTGTCTCAATCTCTTTTCTCCAATTCCGTAATATTCTGCTGCTTCGGAAACATTTAAAGAATATTTCTTCCAAACAGGTATTGTTTTTTCTGTATGATTCATTCGCATTCCTCCTTCCCTCTGTTTGTGTTCAACAGCGTTTTCGCTTTCTCCATTTTCATACTTGCAATCGCTTCTCGTTTGCTTGTGCCTCCAACATACACGGGTGTACACATTTCTAAAATACGGTCATAGATACGCCTTTTATCCAACATGGTCTCGCTTTTTATTTCTTTCAGCGGAAGATTCGTTGTGATGATCAAAGGTCGTCCCGAACGGATCCTGCGGTCTATGACACTAAAAATAATTCCTAACGCATATTCTGAATTTCGTTCCACTCCAAGATCATCAATAATCAAAAGCTGATAAGACGCCAATGCATTGATATATTCCGTTTTGTCTGCCAGTGGAAATATATCATCAATAATGGTATTGAAATTTGTCATCTTTACCATTACTTCTTGCTTAAGAAGTTCATTGGCAATGCACCCCGCAATAAAACTTTTCCCGGTACCAACCGGTCCCCAGAACAAACAGCCTATATGATTTCTTTTCATTTCCTCCCAGTTATCAACATATTTTTTTGCTCTATGCATTACCGTATCTGACATATCTGCATTCTCAAATGTCCACTCTTCCATTCTGCTCTCGTCAAAACAGATGCTCGTATTTCTGCTGACTAATTCCCGGTGCTCTTTGTCTTTAAAATATTTTTGTTCTTCTTCATACGCTTTTCTGTCACAGGCACATTGCCTGGAATGTTTCTTCATCCCCATAAATCCACCCTCAGGAAAAAATACTTCTTTCGCTTCCCCACAGACTTTACAGTATTGCAAACCATCACTGCCTACACATACAGTATCTTCTTCTCTCATCACAAACTCTCTCCTTCCCCATAGCAATAATTTACTTCATGATATTTATTTCTTTTATATTTCTCAGTTACTTTACTAGGTGCCACATTTCCAACTCCTGCACAGCCATTTTTACGACCAGATGAAGGTTGCTTTTCCGACTCTGTTGCAACCATCTTTTCAACCGCCTTATTCTCAACCAGCTGTAAACCAATCTCATCAGATGGAATTTTTACATATAAATGATTGGGTTTTGAAAAACCACCAGATCTGCGAACCAATAGTCCCACATCATCTAATTCCTTCAATGCTGTTTTTACAGAAGATTTACATTTGCCGATTTGAGCAGACAATTCCTCTATCGGAAAAATCAGATAAACATTTCCATACTTGTCTATCCAGCTATTCTTTCTCGATATCCGTGCCCGGTCATACAAAATCATATAAAGAAATTTTGCAGTTTGGGAAATGCGCAGTTTGAGCAAAAACTTCGGAAACTGGAAGTACTGAAGCATCTGCTCTGACTCCTTCATGTATTCATATTTCATTCTTTTCTCGCCTCGTTTCTGTTTCTAATTGTTGTAAAAATCATTTTTATACCGGCTCAAAAATGTCCTTACACATATTCAAAAGATGAAGGGCATAAATACAGGTTCTTGATAAAAATTTTTTAAATTTTTCCTGTCCAAAATACCCTTACATAAAACGAAACGCTGAGAGGCATTTTTACAGCCCCCTAATGAAATTTTTTTAATTTTTTTGATTAATTGAATATTTGAAAACAAAAAAACACTCACCTATTCCAGGTGAATGCCTTATCAAAATTTCCTTATTTTGTTGTCTATGACGCTTATTCAGATATGCCTGCATATCTGCTAAAATGTAATTGCCAGCAATTATATTTTCACGTGGGTATGGGGACGTAATCCCCATCAAGTCTGCCACTCGTAAGTAATACAATATTGTCAAAATGACAATACTGTAATACACGGGTGGATCTTGCTCTGGTTGTAACGTATGAATTCATACAATAATAGGCCCAAATGGGCACTTTCACCATTTGAGCCTATATATTATATATGTCTTTCAAATGATAGCTTAAAAAATAGCTGTCTAGACGGTATGTTTTTAACGTAGAATTGATTTTATGGAAGACAAGGCATGGAATGCTTTGTACCTTTAATGGAAAAATTTAATGATATTTACCATGTACAAAAAAGAAACGGCAGATAAAAAACATCACACGAATCCTTATCGTGCTGTAAACTATATAAGAGATGAGAACGGAAATCCTATATGCCCTAATGGACGTAAATTTCTTTTCAAACGAAAACAACATGTAAGATATAAAAAATATGGACGTACAGAAGAAATCTATCCAAGCTTATTAAGTGTACCCTTTTTACATAAAACAGTGACGATTTTCAAAAAACATATATTAATGTAAAGAAACGCCAGAACCAGCATTTGTCGGAACTAGCGTTTCTTTAGCAGAGACTTATTTTACAGCCCCGTTTTTTGCTTATATTATTTTCCTCCGTTGGATTTCAATTTTGGAAAGAAGATGACTATCTTAAAGCCCTTTTCCCACGGGGAAGCAGCTTCCAGACGAAGGTTTAGATCGTCAGCCATCTTCTTAACCAGGTAAAGCCCTATACCGGTAGCTTTCTTTCTGCTGTCAGTAGAATCCCCGGTAAAGCCCTTTTGAAAAATATACGGCAGATCATATTTTTTTACACCGATGCCATTATCCTCAACTGAAAGGACATCTGCGATCTCCGAATGTATCATAGAGATTGTTAGCATGGGACTATCGCTGCTATATTTTATGGCATTGCTCACGATCTGTCCCAACATAAACTGAAGCCCTCTACGGTCTGTATAGACTGTTTCAGATTGCAGTTTATTGATAATTACAAACTGCTTTTCTTCCAGAAGTGGGGCATAGTCCTCCAGAACTTCCCCCAAGCAGTCATTCAAATTGATATCCTTAAACTGATAATCCTTTGTACTGCTCTTTAACCGGGCATAGTATAACATCTGAGTGACATCCTCCTGAAGCTGACTGCGGACATAATCCAGTTTTGCTTGCAGGGGAGGAGACATTTCGTTGCTCCGATTATCCAGGAGCATGGTCAACAACGATAGGGGCGTTTTCGCTTCATGTGCCCAGCCCTCCACATATTCTTCATAGTCCTGTAGGGCATCTGCCATACTGTTACTCTCAGTTTTGTGTTCCTGTAAAACTGATGCCAGAAGCCGGATAGATTCTCCTTCTTCCCGGCTGATGGCACTGAGCAGCCGTTCCTCGTTGCAGATGGCAGGATCACTGAGGAAATCCCGGAACAGCTCTCGGCGGGTGGTCTCCCGCTTGTTTAGTACAAACAGAATTGCTGAAAACAAAAGGAGGCTTGTCAGAACTACTAACCCACTCAAGGTTTGAAATGCCTGAATGTCAGAAATCCAAAGAATGATAGCACAAAAGCAATCCACGCCCAACAGCAACAGCAGCCAGGGGTAGTACCGTTCTATCATGCGCCAAAGCCGCTTCATGGAGCCACCCCCGTTTCCAGACGATAGCCCATCCCACGAACCGCAACGATTCGCTGCTTCATCTCAAGACCGGACATCGTCTTTTTCAGCCTGGTCAGATTAACCTGCAAGGCATTTTCGTCTATGTATTCCGTGGTTCCCCATAGTGCTATGCAAAGTTGCTCCGTCGTGACCAGAGCATCGCCGCCGGACAAAAGAGCAACCAACAGTTTTCCCTGATTTTTTGGAAGCACGACAGAGGTATTATGAATATAAAGCGTGTAGGTCTGCTGGTCTAACAGGAAATCTGGTCCCTCTATGAGATTGGTACGGCCTTCATACCTTTTGAGAATATTGGATACCCTGGCAAGAAGTCGATCTTTTCTGCACGGCTTCGTCAAATATTCATCAGCACCCAAGTGGAACGCTTGCAGTTCATCCTTTACCTGATCTCTGGAAGTCAGTATCAGGACGGGGATAGCGGTTTTATTCTTTAGTTCCTGGCAGATTTGAAAGCCACTGATCTCCGGCAAATTCAGGTCTAAGATCACAAGGTCAGGACGGAGGGCTGCCAGGAGCCGAGCGGCATCTTCCAACTCGGTGATTGCCTCCGCAAGATACCCGTCCTTTTGAAGCATATTGCAGAGTTCTTCCCGCATATAGACTTCATCTTCCACAACAGCAATTCTTTTCACGGCAGCACCTCCTTCCAAATTATTCTTCTCTCTGTGGCTGCATCAGTGTCAGCAAATACCGATCACTGGAGCGCTTGACCACTCTCATATAAATATATTCTATCACGCAAAGCAGCAAAATCATAGCAGCAGATACAAACATCATTTCAGCCACTGTCCCACGGGTTCGGGACGAGAGTATCCCTGTAAATAACGCCCTGACTCCAAACAAACTGCTGACAGCCGCAACCAATACAGGAAGTCCCATAAACCAGGTAATTTGCTTTCCAGCAGACTGGCAAAGGGTTTCGTAAGTAGCTCCCAGGCGGATCAGAGTCTGGTATCTGCGCCCGGTTCTCTGCTGACTCATCAGGAACTGAACACCCACGATGGTGTTGGCAACTACCAGGAAAACAATCGCAAGATAGAGGGTAATATAACTGGATGCTATGGTGTAGAAAAGCTGACGACCCATATTCTGAAGATAGCTTTCATATTCAATGTCAGTTTCGTCCAGCTTCTCGTTCAAATCCAAATATGCAGTCATAAGGCTATTTCCATTCAGAGCTTGCTCACTGAGCACCGCATTGACATGGGTATCATACATTCCCTGACTATAATATAGGAATGCTTCATCCGGAAGAATCAATGCAAAGGACAAGGTTATAGAACGGTCCGTGACCAAATTCACAGACTGAACCTCTCCTGTAAGATGAATCGGACTACCATCCAGTTCCACCTTGGGATGCCCGGCCAATACTTGGTTCAGCATTGCGGTACGGCTTACCGTAGTAAACTCTGTATCAATATAGACAGCGGCCTCCTTTTCGCCTAATTGGAGAGCCGGATTGCCGGACAATTCCAACAAACGATTATAGTCTGATAAACAAATCAAATATGGGTATGTGGCATAACCAAGATTGTTCAGAAGGACATCCCGGTCTTCCGACTGGGGCAGGCTCCGAAGAGAGTCCATAACAGCGTCCATGCTGTAGGCATTATCATAATCTTCTGTGGTGCGAATACGCCCAACCCTCATTTCAAAAAGCTCTGAAAATTGATTTTCCAAACTGTTTTCTTTCAGGACTGCCTTTATATTCGGAAGAACCTGCGATGAATCTTCTGCAGTATGATCTTCAAAAGTATAGTCGATTACATGGTCAGAAGACAGGTTATTCGTTCCTGCAATTCCTACGCCCGCACCAAAACAACACAGCGCCGCCAGAATCAGCAGGGAGCTGATGGCCATGGAGTTTGACTGATGAATGACATTCTCCTGAATCTGCCGGAAGGTAAATACATGAAGCTGCTTATTTCCTTTTCCTTTCTTAACAATCAAAGCAATCAGTGCACGCATCCCATAGAAAAGCAGCATCGTACCAACTATGCCCAACAGCAAAGTCAGTCCCATCATACTTACCTTTGTCCATGCAATTCCCTGAATCGCCATGTAGTAAGCCACTGCCAACATCACACTTCCGCATATAGCAGCCAGTCCATAGATAACAGATGGCATTTGCTTTTTGGGGCGGTTCGTTGGCTGGGATAGCAAAGTACCGATCTCCTGGCGGCTGATTCGTCCACTCAAAATCAGAAGTGCCGTCAGCTTAATTGCCAGAAATCCTGCCAGCGTCCATTCAATCGCAAACCAGGATAAAGAAAACTGATGACCGATGATCCCCATGCCTACCAGCTTGGCAGTGACAAGACTGACAATTTCTGAAAGCACCACAGCCACAGGTAATCCTATGAGCATGGCAAGAATACTGGTCAGGAAATCTTCCGCCAGAAGCATACCAAACAGTTTACTTCTACGCATCCCCAACATTAGATAAACACCAAACTCATGCCGTCTGCGCTCGAACTGATACTTGCAGGCAAAATAGATCAAAAAGAACAGAATACCGAGAGTCATCCCATAAAACGCAGGAATCAGAAGCAGGAGTTTGTCAACTGCGTCACTCTCCATTTTCTGCAAAAAGAGCATCACATCTTGAGTGGAGATGGAAAGAATCATGTAAAATGCAACAATAGAAATCACCAGGGAGCTGAAAAACAGACCGTTTTCCTTTCGGCTGCGGCGACTGTTCCGAAGAATGAGATTAGAGAACATTTGCGCTGCCCCCTCCCAGTTGCGCCATCACCTTCAGGATGCGCCCGTAGAACTCCTGCTGGCTTTCGTCTCCACGCCGAAGCTCATGAAAGATCACGCCATCCTGGATGAACAGGATGCGCTTACAGAAGCTGGCGGCATTGGAATCATGGGTTACCATCAGGATCGTAGCTTGTTCGTCACGATTCAGGCCGGACAGCTTCTCCATAAGACTTCTTGCGTTCTTAGAATCCAGCGCACCCGTCGGTTCATCGGCAAGGATCATTTGGGGATGTAAGATCAGAGCCCTTGCTGCCGCAACACGCTGACGCTGGCCACCGGACATCTTGGACGGAAACTTATCCAGAACATCAGAAATTTCCAGATAGTCAGCCAACTGCTTCAGCCGCTGGCTGCTTTCTGTTTCGGCTACCCCATGCAAGGAAGTCGAGAGCAGGATATTTTCCCTGCCAGTCAGGTTGTCCAGCAATTCAAAGTTCTGGAATAGATAACCAACTTTTTTGCCACGGTACTCGGCAAGAGCCTTTTCCTTGAGGGATTGCAGAGTATCTCCCTCCACCTGAATGCTTCCACCTGTAGGCTGAATCACAGTTGCAATACAGTTGAGAAGCGTGGATTTGCCGGAACCACTGCTTCCCATAATACCGAGAAACTCTCCCGGCATGACCTGAAAAGTGATTCCGTTCAGTGCTCTCGTCTGGTTTGGCAACGTCCCATAGACTTTGGTAAGATTTTCAATATTCAAAATTGGTTTCATGTGAATGCCTCCTATCCATTTCTGGGTAAATGATAGCACAGAAGCACAATAAATAACACTTACAGTCGCTGTAAGGATTCTGTTCCTGTTTTCAGAACAAGAATGACGCATCAAGCGGAATAAGTATATGTTTTGTAAAAACGTCGGGTGACAATGAAAAAATATACTGGACTACCGGATTGGCTAACTTGCATTTCTTTGTCAATTCTGGTAACCGCTTCAAACATGGAAGTTTCTGTTCTTACTTTTATTATACTCAATCAATAAAATCAACACGGTTCAGCAAATTTTAATTATTTCCAATATGACAAAATTGCTTCCTGTTATATTTATCTATTTCTTTATTTCTCTATTATTCCGATCCGGTCTTCCAAAGGTATAAATAAGGTGTAAATTATTCGTCAATCATCAAAAAATCCTTTAAAGCCTAGGCTTTCACAGCATCCATTAAACACTGCCGTGGCAAACCATGAGCACTTTAATTTTATCTTGCATATCTTCGTTTTTCCTTGTATATCCTTATTTTTCCTAGGTTTTATCACACTTTCACGACATCTAACCTAGTGTACCTATCCTAGCATAAAATCGCATATTTTACCATATCCCGGTAAGTAAAATGAGTACAAATCTAGGTATAAACCCGATTCGTACTCATTAGTACTTTTTCCCTATGCCATTTATTTCCTTACTTGGCACACTTTTTCATTTCTTTTTCTATCCTTTCAAGCCTCTCCATTTCTCTCTGTGCATCCTCCAACTTAAGGTGTGTATACACATTTGAGGTAACACTTATATCTGTATGTCCCATTAAATATTTCAATGTTTCTACAGATATTCCTCGCTTTGCCGCATTCGTACAAAATGTATGACGGCACACATGTGGTGTTATCTTTGGAAGTTGCACTCGATAAATTCCGTTGTACTTCACAACCACATGCTGAAAACGTTTTTCTCATTGATAAGGCATCATTGGTTTTCCACGCTTATCCAAGAACAGAAAAACTATATAACCATCTATCATCTCCCATCTGCTCTCTGTTGCTCGCCCATTCGCAGTATGCGGTTCTTGTTATCTCTTCTTTTTTCACTCATGGTTTATCCTCCAAACTCTAATACACTCCCCACCACTTGGGGGGAAAATTGTATCGGAACTACATATATTTTGCAAGGTATTTTTTGTTTTTATATAGAGCCTGTCACATCAATAAACTGCTCGAATATCTTACATTTAATAAATATCTTATTTCCTAGCATAAGTATGTAATCCTCTGTTGGGTTGTTCGCCACCAATTTACGAAGATTTTTCTCTCCAATGTTGAAGTACTGAACTTCCGATTCAATGTACCAGAAGTTCAGTACTTTGAATCTTTACATATTTTCTTCATACCATTTATCCAATGAATCGATTTTCGTTGTACCAAGATAATTCAAAAAAAAGTATGGTTCTCCTCCATTTAAACCATAAATTGATAATGTTGAACTCCAAATAAAGTCTTCTCCAATAGTGTTACTAGAAGAAAAATATAGTTCTATTGGACCATGATTTGTGAGTCCAGACAAAACCTTTTCAAACAATGCTTTTTCTATGGCAAATACACACCAAACCGTTTGATTTGGTCCGATATCAGCCGATTGCGTTAAAAATGATATATTTATCTGTTTCCCTGCAATTTTGATTTGTTCAAAGTTAAACGAAATTATATATTTCTCTCCGTCATTATACAAAGGGAATGCAAAATATCCATATTCTCCTTCAAGATGTTCACACCAATTATCACAGCCAAGATCATCTCTATATCCAAAAATAACATTCACAAAGGCATCTTTTTCCAACTTCATCTTATCGCTAAGTTTTCCATAATCACATATTTCAAATATTTTTAATGAAGTTAAATGGGGATAAAATATAGCCTTTTGTATTTTAAACAATGAATCCACAATTTCTTTGTTGTTTTTCATTATCTCACATACTTCTTCCTGAATTTTAGAATTATTCTCTATTAAATCAGGAATATGCCCAATAATATTCTTCATATCACTTTGAAGCGCTGAATTAGATACTGTTAGATTTTTTAAATCTGTTTGTAAACCATTTGATATTTTTAGAAAACTTGTGTTCTTTTCAACAATTGATTTTATATTCTCTTGAATATTTTTATTTTCCTCTGCCAAATCAGTATTTGTCTGTACTAATTCCTTTATTTTTTCTTGCAATATCCGAAATGTCTCATCTGTTTTGTCTGATGCTTTCTTATACCTTTTCGTCTGCCACAAGGCTAACCACCCTAGCAAAACAGTTCCGATTGCTCCCAAATACGAACCAATAAAAGATAACCACCCTTCTCGGCTCGTTTTTATTGGAAGGTTAAAAGGAAACGTCGCTTCATCATAGATAATCGCTTCAATTACAAATGGCATTATTATCAGTATAACTACGACTATTATAAGTCCTAACATCTTTAAAATCGTATTTAAGTATTTTTTATTATTCAATATTTTATTCATCCTATCTTTTTATTGTAATGTTTGTTCTATGATTCTTGTCAACTTGGTCAAAAGCTATCTCGTGCTTGTATTCATATACTACATCCTACTGTATATATAAGTTATCAGAAATCTTTATTACTCAACAAAATCTTTGTTTTCATAATAGCTCAGCTGATACTAAAGACCGTTTTATTTTTCTATTTCCGCGACCATCTCCCGATAACTTAATATCGGAAATGCAATGTCTTTATATCGAGAAACAAAGACTTTATTTACACACATATAAGGTTTTATATCATATTCTGCGGCTGGGAGCTTTAAATCCTTCATTACTTCTGCGTAATTTTCATTTAAAAAATCAATTCTTCGCTGAAATTTCTCGTCACACTTATCTTCTTTAAAAAACCTATTCTGCTGCCTATACATTTCATAAAATGTCTCAACTTTCTCAATAAATTTACACTCAATAATCCATATTTCTTTTTTCTGCAAATCAACTGCAAACAAATCATAGTCTCCTAGAAACTGAGGATATTTCTTTTTATCTAGATTCATCAATTCAAAATTTGCTCTTACTTCAAATCCATAGTCCTTAAATACTTTTTCAAGGTCAAAAACAATTTTCTTTTCATAAACCCTTTTCCAATCAATCAAAACCTTTTTTGTAGACGGCATTCCTATTTCAAATGGCATATGAAATTCGAATATACTATTTTGCCAATAATCTCTTAAGAAATGTACAGCCACTGGTGAATAAATAATCATGTCACCATATTCATAAATCGGTTTTACCTCGTATCTATCGCATCGTTTTTCTTTCTCTCCGATAGGCAAATAAAAATCAGCAACATTATTCTTAGTTTTAAGTCTATCAGTATTTATATTTAATAGATGTAAAGCCTTTTCTGCTAATTCCCTTGAAACATTTTGAACAGAACAATAATCATTTATTATATCTTCTTTCCAGAAACAAATTACATTACCTCTTAGATAGAGTTCTTTACCAATATTACCACCAGTTTCAAGGTAATACATAAATGATAGAAAAATTTCTAATGACACTCCTGTATCCTTTTCAAAAGCTTGTTTTACGACTCCAAAAAATTTCTTGTCAGCAGTGTTATCTCGTTCAAAATGTCCTGGATTATCGTACATTCTTTTAGCAAGTTCTTCACCTAAAAAATGGTCTGATTCTCTATTTGATTCTACATCAATGATATATTCGCCTGATACCTCCACATACACCTCATTTTCAGTGAAATAGCACATATCGGCATTATCCCCAAGGACAACTAGCCAATTTGCATAAGCTAACAAATACTGATATTTTTCGTTAGATAAAACTTCTTTCCCTCTTCCAGTATTAAATAATGCCGTTTCAAGCAAATATGATACCGTTCTCAAATTATGCTTTGCTTCTTCTCTTTGTTTTATTATATTATGAGCTACTTCATCACGAACTGTGTCCTTCATATCATCGAAACAATTATATCTCTGCCTATGTATCATGATTTCGTGCAAAAGAGTTGCGTAATCTGATAAGCTTCGTTCAAATAATTTTAGATAATCATATTTTATTATTTCTTTTTCAAAATCTTCTATAAGTTCTTTTTGAATTAACCTAACAACTGCAGTTGCATCTTTACCATAATAACTTCCAGAATTAATTCCAGCATTATAGCATACCTTCGCAATATGTTTTCTTACAGCAATGTACGCACCATCTCCAACCCTGAATATTGATTCTTGTTCTTGCTTCCATTCATATTCCACTTTAAAACTAATTGCAGATACTTCCTTCTTTTCCGATTTAATACTTTCCATACGCTCCACTAATTGTGAATAAAAATAAGGTAAATTTTTTTTCATTGGTTGCATTAGTTCCATAAAAAATACAGCCTCTACCGTTCTGTCTTTTGCTTTTGAAATATCTTCAAATAACCTATCAACAATTGGAACAAATCGAATGCAGATTTTTCTATTTGAAATAATGGAATCACTTTTTGCATAGCTTCGTTCTTGTGCTAATAAAATTCCCGACGAATCTGCTTTTTTTGCATATGCTTCAGGCATCATCATTACTTGTACAGAGCACCCATCCATTTCATGGCAAGACTCAATAATATCCTTCACTGATGTCATCATACGTTGAATCAAATCTTCAATCATATATATAGCATCTTTATATTTTAGATACTCGTTAATGTCTGGATAGAATTTAACATTATGGGGAAAGAAGAAATAACAATTATTTTGAAATAATCGATATAATCCACCAAAACCCACTTTACCCTTCTGCACATATTCATAAAATCCATTCTCTTTTGGAGTAATATTCCAAGAAAATGGATTGTCTAAAATATAATCTTCTCGTCCAAAAGGAAAGTCTTTTAGTTTCTTGCAATAGTAATCAACAACATATTCATTTTCTATATCAAAGCCAATGTCAATCAAGCTATACTTTATTGCACCTTTTTCAAAAACTTGATCTGCATCTTTCCAAGCAAGAAAGGTTGATGCATCTCCACCATGGCCAAGTATTTTAGAGTTATTTTCACATTTTATAAAATTAAGATAGTCATATAATTCATCGGCATCTTTCATAAACAAAAGATAATAAACTATATCAAACGCAGTGCAGTAATAATATTTTTCATCTCTCCTTCGTGTGAAAATATGTGTTTCAGATGGATTTGCCCATGCATCATAAATCATAAATTTAATGTCTGCATTTTTTAAAACAGTAATCCCTCTGCATTTTCCCTCTTCATTTCGACTATATAACTCGAATAAAAATAATGTATCTTTATTCTTAGTGCTAATTATCTCATTAATGATTTTCTGTAATTCTCTATTCGAATAATCATCTTTATTTACTGCAAAAATTATTCCTTTAGAAGAGACTAATACAAATGGAAATTGATATTTTGGATTTAGATTTTCTCTACTATCTGAAAACCCTACAGGGCATAAAAGATTTATTGTTTCATACGTTTCTAATTTTGAAAGGTCAAATGCAACCCCAGTTAGCATCCTATCAACTAACTTTGCTTTATCTTTTTTAGAAACAGATTTATACCATTGATCATATAGGTCCAGTAATAAAGATGTATTCGCTAAAGGTATTATTCCACTCTCAGTTTCAATGAAATGCTTTTTCTCTATGTAATCAGATTCTAATATAGCATCTATTTTTTTTAATGTATTAATACCAAGATTATCAAACAACTCATTCACTTTGATAAACAGTGCCTCAGAAGGAAGAACTAATCTCACACCATAGTTTCCATCTTTAGTATTTGCTTCTTTTAGAAAATCTATAATAAAAGAATTGTATGTCATCACTTCTATTAACTCATCTTTTTTATTTAGTTCACAAGCTAATATTGGCAAAAACTGAAGACATGCAAACACCATATTATGACCAGTACCTATAATGACAGAATATTTTTTACCAAATAATTGAATCGAAACATCTCCATAATCTTCCACAACAGCATCATCATAAACAGAAGGTTTAATTATGCTTCCAATAGAGATAAAGAATTTTTTAAAATCATCATAATCTTTTATTCTTTTATTGCCTTTATGGCTATGCTCAGCTAATGTCCAATTCAAAGATAAGGTTGATTCCAAAGCTGAACGATTATTAACACAAACACATATACAATAAATAGCCTTAGAAACATCTTCAAAATCATATTCATTAACTATAGGCATTATTCTTTCCATTTTTGTTTTCGCCCCGGAAAAACCACTTGTTTTTATCATTTTCTTCCTCCAATAATAATCTTTATTTTTCTCTTGTTAACTCGCTTTTTCTCACATTTTCCTTTCTTCATAGAAATTTCATCTAAATTATTCTCCCATAATGAGAGTCCTGCCAGCTTTTCTATCTCATCCATAACAACATCAAGCTTTGCATCACGCTAGATTTGATTGATTTACGCTGCTCCCAGTTCCACGATTGCTTCAATAATTAACTACAATTAATGCATCTTATCTGCTTGAAACATCTCTCACCAAAAAATGATTATCCGCTTTTCCCTTGGCAAAAATGTAGTCTATCTTCTTATCATGTTTTTTTATTAATCGGCTCAAAATTGCAACTTTGTTTTTATATATTTCATTATCCATTGCTTCTGATAACCGCGATAAAATTACATTATTGCATTCCTTATTAATCCTCATCATCCTAATCAAAGAAATATATGCATAAAATCTAATATCACTATTTGGGTTTCTACTAAATTCCAATAACGACTGCAAAATATATTTTATATGATTTACCAATATATTGTATTTCTCTGCAACCTCAAAGCATCTGCATAACATATTTAAAACAGTAATTATCTCAGCTGGTTCCTTCGTTACAATTTCAGAAAATGTTTCTATCACTCTTAGTTCATCTTCCTTATTGTAAAATAAACTTAATAGTTTATTTGCAATCTGTAGAGTAGAATCTTTATAACCATTTGACAAAAAAATGTCATTTCCCTTTAGACATACATCTTCATTTTGAGTAAGCTTTTCATATGTTGCTTTTACACATTTTGCGTTTGGATATATCATAAAAATTACAGTTATTAATCTTATTGCATTGAATTTACTTTCTGTTGTCTGTCTTTCTTCCAACAAAGTCTCAAATGCCGCTTCTAAAACCTTAGCTATTTCATTTACACGAACTTTTACTTTTCCTATAACAAGAATGTTTTCTATAGTTCTATGCGGACTTGATTCATATTTGCTATAGCATCCATTTTCTCCTTGTGTTTTGTTTTCATTTTTTATATCATTTACTAATTTTTCTATATGAACATTGATTTCATCCAAATCATGTTCAAAAATATTTAGGCTATATTCATTATCATAAAAATCTTTATAATTATCTTTCACAAGTTCATCCAATTCTGTAACATCATCTCTCTGTAATCTAATATTCTGGATTGCAATCGGTAAGTTACTACAATTTCTTTTAATCTCTTCATTTTTTATGCATTTCCTTACCCAAGTTACATAATTATCGACATGAACGGAATCAATTTTATCTAAACGAACACGACTTAAACAGTAAAAAATATTATTATACCATCTTTTTAATCCTTTATCATAATAAAGAATTGCCATCTTAATAAAATCATTCTGTTCTATCCTATATTGATTTTTTTCTAAAGCTAATAAGTAAGCTTTAGAAATCAAATCACAAGCATACTGTTCATCCATCCAAATATTAATTTCTTTCTTAATTTCAGCATATGTATTACAAAATAGTTCATCACTAAAATACATTCCAAATGTACCCCAAAGCAAGCATAATGCATTTATTCGTCTATATTTGATTGAGATTTTAGACACAGCATTCTTCCATTCAATAATGTCCTCTGCATTAATGTTATCACTGCACAATCCATATGCTTCTATAAATTTCGACAATTTATTTTTATCACCTGATAATAGTAATAATTTAATTATTGTCACTAAAAATTTATGATTTCTGTACTGAAAACACAATCCCTGTAAATACATTATTATCTTTTCTTGAATTAGACTAATATGCGTTATTGAACCATATAATAGTGATGCAACATATATATCAACGATTTGGTCAAGTACACGACCAATGCCACCTAACTTTACAGCAAAAGGGGAATCAACAAGGTTCTCTAACATTTCTTTAATGACATTTTCATAATAATTTGATGCAAATCTATCTACAATTGGATTAAATACCGGTTCTTGACTTTCATTTAAAACATCTTGCCCTTTAATTGAATACTCAAATATATTATTTTCTTGATTACAAATTACATTCATATTTCGTAAATCAATAGCTATATCATTCACCAACCATTGCGGTATTTTTTTCGTATCCAACGCAATATCCAACGACTTAGCCAATAAGGAAATAGTATATTTTATATTGCCATGCCAATAAGCTTCCAATGCATCAATTCTTAACATTATAGTTTTTTGTAAGCTACCAGGCTCATGAATATTCTTAATATATTTTTTTATACTGTCAAAATCTATTTCATCAATAACCTTATTGCCTAAAACAACACTAAGTAAATCGCTACAAAGTTTATCAAACGTCTCTATTTTCCTTGAATATTCTGGTTCAGCAGATATTTCACGACGCAATGTCCACTTTGTATAATCATAGTTTTTATATGCATCTTTATTTAGTATGGCATGGATATCACCTATTGTAGTTTCAATAGAACTACCTTCATTTAAAGAACCACTTATCTCAACAGGCATATTACAATAATATAAATAAGTGTCAATAATATCATTTATAACACTTTCATATGCAATCTCTGGCATATTTACAAATTTTGAGACAACTCTAAATTTTTCTCCACCTTTCATTTTAATAATCTCTTTTTGAAGTTCTGTAGATTCTTTTTCATTTTCATCACAAAATAAAAATAAGCTTTTCTTCTTTAGTTCTCTACCTCTTTTTACCTCTTTTAATGTTCCTTCTCCAATACCATCCTTATTATCAATTAAATATACAACAATATCCGATCTTTCAAGTTTTCTCATATATGAAGAAACAACATCTGTAGATGCTGCACCTTCATCCTCAAACATATAAACTTCACACATATTTGTTTCAGTAAGTAATAACTTTAAAGCCTCTCTTATATAGGCATATTTTTCTCCAATATTTGAACTGATAAAAACTTTAACTTTTTCTTTTACTCGTATAGCTTGCATCTGCTTCCTCCAAACAGTCATAAAATTAAACTTATATTTCCCCAACAAAAAAATTCACAAACGACCAATGCCCTTACGCATCATATCTTTTGTGAACTTCTAATTTCTTTTTATCATATTTACTTAGCTTTTTCATAACTTTTCTCTCCCTCCAAATTCTATATAAATATTATGCAACTCCTTTTTCCAAATTGCAATCTTTTTTAATAAAAACCGTCAAAATCTCCCCTCTTATCAATCTACTCCATACCACATTTCGACAACACTTTCTATGATTTCTATTTTATATTTATATCAACATCCTTATCTAACAATTTCCATCATAAAAGAGCACAGAATTTCTTCCATGCTCTTATCTTACAACTTTCATCTATCTAATTATCTTCCGGCTGAACTTCCTCTTCCACAGAATCCTTATCCCCGAACTCTTTTTCCATCCCCGTCACAATTTCTTCCTCTTCCTCGTCCTCATCTGAACTCTAAACTACCTCATTCTCCCCCAAATCCGCAGTATCCTCCGATGTTACCACATCCTCAGGCACGTTTTCCTCTTCTAACACTTCTTCTTTCTGCGCTGCATCCTCCGGCACATCTCCTTCTTCTAAAACCACACTTTCTTCCTGCGCCGCATTGTCCACAACTACTGCCTCTCCCTGCTCTGCATTTTCTGTATTTTCTGCATCTTCCGTGCCTTCATCCGAAGCCCAAACGCCCTCTTCCGCTTTCTCCTTTTCTTCCGTTTCTTCCACTCCCCCATCCTTCCGGAACTTCTCCCGGAACTGCTCTTTCTTGGCTGCCACAGCGTCCTTGAGGGCAAGCTTCTTCTCTTCGCGGTTCTCTAAGGCTTCCTGCTTCTTTGCGTCACGGAGTTTTTGCTGTTCTTCGCGCTGTGCGGCTTTCTTAAGCTCTTTTTCCTGGCGCTGCTCTTCTTTGATGCGAAGCTTCTCGGCTTTATCCTGTTCCTTCTGCTGCAGGCGGTTCTGGCGAAGCTCGTCTTTCGCCTGCTGCTTCTGGCTCTTCTTGACCTGCTTTTTGGCGGAACGCTCGATAGAACGGATCATGCTCTTGGCATCACCGACTCTGCGGCGGGCACTGCGGTATGGATCGTAGAGGAAATAGGATGCTGTGGTAAGTGCCAGCAGCACCAGTCCTACGATAAGGCAGATTGGAAGCAGGAAATCGTAGAAGCCGTACTTTAATTCATAGCCGATAAAGAGAACCAGCATCACCGGGAAAACTACTGCAGAGAAAATATCGCAGATGAGTCTCCAGAGAAAGAAGCACTGCTTCTGGTGTACAAAAATGGCAGCCTGCACGCCGGTAAAGAACATCAGCATCAGACAGATTTGTGATGTGATTCCATGTAAAAAGCCTACAAAGACGCACAATGCCAGTGAAAAGAAAAACATGGCAAGGGCGTAGCCTCTGCGGTATGCATATTTGTATTCCCGCATTCCCTCTCGCTTATCTGCACTCAGGTCATGGATTTCATATACCCGGTCATTGACCCGCTCCTTCATGTCCTCCCGGTATTTGCGGCCTTCTCTGGCATGTGCCATATTTTCGTCCATGTCTTCGTCCAGTTCCTGCAACATTTTCTGTTCCATAAAAATCTGCTGCAGCAACTCATCTTCCCGCTCTCTGCGCTTTGTAATTTCATCCTGAATCCAGCTTGCCTTCTGCATCTGGAGACTCTCTTTCATCCATTGTTCCTTTTCCATATTTTCACCCATAGCTGCCTTCTCCGTTTCATACGCTTCCATTCTGTTCTATTTCTAATCAATCAAATCATTCTGAAATCTCGACAAATGCTCATAGGGAAGAATCAGTCTTCCCCGGTATAAGCCGCAGCCGTCATTCATCAGGCTGTTGCTTACTGCTGTAAACATGTCGACATCCACACCGGAAAGCTCCAGTTCCTGCAAACGCCTGCACCGTTCATAAGCTTCATCAAAATAAATGCATTCTCCCTCCGGGATGGTATCCCGGCGTGCTCTGGATGCTTCCTGCTTTTTCTCATAATTAATATGATTGGCGGAACCGATTTCTGCAATATCGTCCATCTGCTTTGTGCGAAGCTGCATTTCCACATAACATCTCGCACTGTTATCATAAAAAGTAATATGTAAGGATTTGTAATCGTCCTCATTTTCGCTGGTGATATAATCCCGGTAATATGGTTTTACAGCATCATCCAAAAGCGGAGAACTGCTTCTTAAGACACCGCCTGTCGGCTCTGCCGTAAATCCACGCTCCTCTAAAAACTGTGGCAGCACATTTGCAATCTGATAAAGGTGCTTTAATTCCTCTTCTTCGCGGTTCTCATGATTTTTCAAATGACACCGTGGCATGGAAATCACAATCCGGTATGCAATCAGATCACGGAAGCAGTTCAGCTTTTCCTTTAATTCTGCAATGTCCGGATAGCTTTTATGCTTTTTATAATAATCATAAATGTACTCTACAATATAGCCGTTGAATTTGCCCTCCGCACGAATCAGTGACTTGATTCTTCCTTTAAAAGTAAAGGAAAGATAAGGATATTCCATTGCCATATATTTGTAGAACTCACGGATTTTCTGGGACTGCGCTGTCAGGAAATCATTGTGCTCTAACAGCTCCATAATCTGAATCAGGAAATTGCAGTGCACCAGATCCACTTCATTTTTTGATACTTTTGCGGATGCCCGGAGGTCCTGCGTATACTTTTTCAATATCCGGAACACCGTTGCTCCGGAGTATAAGTAATCATTTAATGTAACCATTTTTCCTCGCTAAAATATCTTTTTATTTCAAATACTCTGCCAGTTCATATACCCTGTTTCTTGTTAATTCTGCCGCCTTATCATTTTCCAATAATGGCTGCAGGCTTCCGCCCTCGGCATCTTTGCCGGCTTCCTCTACTGCACTGTCTTTTGTCTTAATCCAGTCACGCTCTTCCTGGGTAAGAGTCGCCATAGTGTCCTCATCCAAAGTCTCTTTTAAACGGCTCCAGATAGAATTCAGCTCATTATCCCACAACTGATACAACTGCAGAGACAGGGCATTCATTTCCTGCTGTGTCAGTTCTCCACTGGAAAGGTCTTCCTGCATGGCTGCTGCTTTCTCCTCGATTTTCTGCAATTCACTCTCTATGGATACATCGGAAGTTGTAGTTTTATCATTTACTGTAACCTTATCTCCACTCGGTCCTAAAAAGGTATCAAAGGTCAGCGTATTAAAAATTGCATAGAATGGAAGCGTCGTATCCTCATCGGTAAGACCAATGGATGCCCAGTCCAGGAATCTTTCCGGCAATTCATCTAACGGTGCACCCGGCAGATAAATATATAAATCATAAACCTCTTCCAAACCAGCCGGTCCCGTGTAAATATATTTCACGCCGTCTTTAATTTCCGTGTCGCCTTCTGTTTCCTTCGTTGCAATATTCTCCAACTGCATCTCATAGGTGTAATCATTTATCTTTTCCGGCTGGGTGAATTTTCCATAGAAATCACAATAGTAAAGGGTTCCATTTGGATATCCATCCCCGCTATCTCCCGCATCTGCATCATGATAATTTCCTACAAAAGAGCCATCCTCGGATAAAATCAATGTAGAATCCCATGCACCGGCTCCGCTGGTAAACATAAAGCTTTCTCCTGCAAGCTGTGCAAAAATGTCATCTTCATCCACATTTTCCGTTTCTGTCTCCTCTGTCACCTCTTCTGAGTTTTCCGTTTCTTCCGTCTCAGTCTCTGCCTCTGTTTCTGTGGTCTTTTTCTCCGACTCCACGACTCTTCTTCCACAAGCCGCAAACGTTGACATTCCCAACGCTGCACTTAATATCATTACTAAAAACTTTTTCCCTTTCACAAACGAATCCTCCTGATGTTCCTTTTCGTTTCTCGCCCCTTTTTTATCTTTCTATTATTCTAAATCAAATACATCCTGGTTTCTTCCCCTTTCTTTTGCAACATAGAGCTTCTCATCCGCTAAGCGGTATAATACCGTAACAGCAATTCCTTCTGTATAATGCTGTACACCACTGCTGAAAGAGCATTCGATATTCTTTTCATGCTTTGTAAATTCCTTATATTCCCGTCTTATATGCTCTAGCATTTTACCGATTTCATCCGTGTTCATGCCCTTTAAAACCAGCATAAATTCTTCTCCGCCAAAGCGTACTGCAATCCCTTTATTCTTAACATGCTTCGTTAAAAGTCTTGCAAATTCCACCAGAATAATGTCTCCAAACCCATGTCCGTAAGTGTCATTCACATGTTTAAAGAAGTCAAGGTCAATCAGTACCGCATCAAATTCTTCCTTCTCATCCAGAATAAGGTCTCCCAGATACTGATTTAAGTAACGACGATTATAGAGTCCTGTCAGTGCATCTTTATCTGCGGCATCTTTCAACTGTTCATTCAACTTCTTTACTTCTTCTTCCTGTCTCTGTCTCTGCATCTGAAGCAGGATAGAAATTAAAAAGACACAAAGTAAAACGATCAGCAGGGAACAAAGTGTGCTCTGCAGCACGACTTCTTTTGACAGTTTTTCACTTTCCAGCGGTCTCATATAGGCTAAAATAACTGCTGCCACATCTGCTACAATTACCACGCCGGCAAACCGGATTGCATTTCCGGTTGGAATAAAAATCGCAATTGCTACCATCGCAAGTACCATGTATACAATCGTTCCCGTCTGATATATATAATACAATGCCGGAAATTCCACAAGACTTAAGACTGCTATCATCAAATAAGACGCATAACGTATCTGTCCTTTTTTTATTCCAATGAAACTTCCTGCGACCATAAGTAACATACAGATTCCGCAGAAAATCGTTGTTCCGCTCCATCCGAAAATCAATGCATTTCCAATAAATCCTGCCAGATTTCCGATACAGCTTCCCATTGCCAGCACATAAAACTGTCTGCGGCTCACATCAATTGAGGTATCAAATAAAAAATTCATCTTTCCTCTCCCATTTTATGAAAATAAGTTTTTCAATTCATCCAGTGTATTTACACATATCGTAAGTTTCTTTTTTAATTCATCATCCGGCTGTGTCTGGTCCGGGACCATTGCCACCTGACAGCCTGCCCGACAAGCACTCATAACCCCATTGGGCGAATCCTCCACCGCAAGGCATTCTTCCGGAGCAAGTCCAAGTTGTGCACATGCAAAAGTATAGATATCCGGTGCCGGCTTTCCATGTTCTACCATGGTTGCACTGATGATTTCATCAAAGTACGGATATAGTCCTATCTGCTTTAAATATCTTTCTGTCCGTTCCATGTCGGTTGCCGTTGCAACTGCCCGCCGGATTTTCTTTTCTTTTAAGAAATTCAATAACTCAACAGCTCCTCTTTTTATCTCAATACCGTTCTTTGCAAGATATTCCTCCATCAATTCCTTCCGGTAAGCCCGGATAGCCGGATAGTCAAGATTCTCATCTGCAAACATTTCCTTTAAATGCGCCGGTGCAAAAGGTTGTCCTAAGGAACGCATGGACAATGCCTGCTCATCACTCATTTCATAGCCAAAATGCGCCATTGCCTTAGGCCAGCAGATTCTATAGTATTTCTCTGTATCAATGAGTGTTCCGTCCATATCAAATAAAACTGCTTTTATCATATTACATTTTCTTCCTGCCTTTTTCATTGACTAATTTGCCATACCCACTACCACAGTTACCGAAAAAAGATTTTCCTCCTGTTTCAGAAAAACATCCCCGTTCATTTTATGCATCAGCTTTCTGCATATATAAAGCCCCAGTCCGCTTCCTTCCTGGCTTCCTGCATTGGAGCCACGATAGAAGCTGTCAAAAAGATGCGGAAGTTCTTCTGCCGGAAGAACTTCTCCTGTATTTTCCACGGTAATCAGCACACAGTCTTCTTCTTTTGAAATTGATATACCAATTTTTTTGCCACTACCATATTTTATAGCATTTTCTATGATATTCTGCAATACTTCCAGCAAACGTTCTGTATCTGCTTTCACCAGAGAATTCTGATACTCCCCCATGTTAAACCCTATATGAAGCTGTGAAAGTTTATCTTTATAGTATACTGTATCTCGACAGACATTTCCGATGGCATGCCTTCTTCCGTAAGTTCTTCTGCCAGGCAATCTAATTCTTTTGCCAAATCAGCCCGGGTCTTTCCTGCCATATTCTCCATTGCCTGTGATACATCTGATATGTAGATATCACTTTCTTTTCCAAATGTCGTAATCAGATTCTTACTTTTCATGGTATCTGTTGTAATAACCACTCCCAGCATAAAAACGGAACAGAGGAAAAAGGACAATATAATCGTAAGGAACCGTCTTGGACTGCTTAAAATATCATTAACTGCCAGATACCAGGTACTGTTAAAACGGCTTTTTCCCAGCCGGTAAATGGATTTCTTTTTAAAGCGTTCTCCGGACTGACCGTTTCGGATGGCATCCACCGGTGTCAGCTTCTTTACTTTTCCGGTACACCGGTATGCAAACCAGATAGTAACTGCAATAACAATGACTGCTCCTATGAAATTTACCGTAATGGCATGACTGTTTCCCAACATCATATTTTCTGTCACAGACTGCAGCAGCATATTGCCAAATGGGATGCTTGCCAGGAATCCAATTGCTGCTCCCACAACAGCCAGCATCAGATATTTTACAAGATAAAGGCTTCGTATCTTAAAGTCCGTAATTCCGATGGCTTTCATGACACCGATTTCCCGGTATTCTTCTGTCACCGTAAAAGTAATCGTAAATTTCAACACTGCAAAGGATACTATCATCAAGCATACACTTAAAACCAGCACCACAAATGCCCCAATCATATCCATGACATAACATAATTTAAAAATGTCCCGTCCCCGGTTGAATCGGATGTCGGATACATTGCTTAATAAAGAGGCTATTTCCGATGGATTGTCTGTGTCAATATAAATAATCTCGCCACGGTATTCTGCAAGACTTTCATCCGATGCAAATTTCTGATAATCCGCTTCATTTAAAATAAATCTTTTATTTCCCATAAATTCAGAACCCAGCAGCGCATCTTTTGCTTTTCCGGCAATCGTAAACTCCACACTGTTTTTGCCATGGGTAATCGTAAGTTTATCTCCCTCTTTTAAATCATTTGCATCTAAGAAATTTCCTGTGACATAGACCTCACCCTCAGGCACTTTTGTAAGCTCCTTATTATCCTTTGTGAAAAAATGTATCTCACTTTCGGAAATGGATTCTATGATCATTGCCTTGTTTGCTATATCAAGTTCTTTTCCCTCTGCCTTGATATTCCCCTTGGCTGCATACATAATATGATCCATGCGGTAGTCTTTTACATACTGACAGGTATCCAAAAGCTCCGGCACACCGCCATCCCCCTGCTGGGTCAATACTACATAATCTCCAATGTCTGCCTGATTAAGATAATAATCGGTTCCATTTACTACCGTCAGTACATTGTTCAGCCCGCTTGCCACAAACATGGCAGCTAAAATAATAAACAGCAAAATTACAATATTAATTGTTTTCTTTCGCTTTAAGTCTTTGCGTAAGATATCCCAAAACATCTTCTGCTCCTTTCTATCCTCTTAGTATACCTCAACTACGCGAAACACGCTTTGCAATTTTCTCGCTACTTGTAACAAAGAATGTGCCTTAGCACATTCCTGCGCCTGCGGCGGTCACTTGCGACATCTACCTTATACGCCGCAGTGTGCATCCTCGCGTTTTTTTACTTTGCAGGCAATTTCCTGTAAAGGGAAAAAAAGAACCGGCAAAGTTTTATTTCCTTTGCTGGTTCTACTATAACGAATCAATTATTAAAGAATCCTTAAATCTGAAAATTCTTATTTCATGCTTTCTTTTAAAATAAATGCCATCAGAAGTGCATCCGGTCCGATATGGGTTCCGATTGCCATTCCAACTTCATGTAAGCTGCTTTCTGTCAGGGAAAAAGCATCCATGGTTTCTTTCTGGAATTCCTCTCCCATTTCCGGATTATTGCTGTGAGCAAATTCTACCGGCATGCAGCTATCCACTTCTCCTTTTTTCAAAAATGCCTGCATTCCGCTTTTGGCTGCCTTTATGCCGCGGGCTTTGGAATATCCTTCAATCTCTCCATTCCGGAGCAGCAGCACCGGCTTGATTCCCATTACATTTCCCACCGCTGCAACTACCGGAGAAATACGTCCGCCCTTTTTCAAATATAATAATGTGGACGGAACACCGGTAAGATAAGTGCGGTTCTTTACTTCTTCCAAGATTCCTGCAATCTCTTCTGCACTTTTGCCTTCTTCTTTTAACTTCACGGCATACTCCACCAGAAGCCGCAGGGATAAGGATGCCTGCAGGGAATCCACGATATATATCTTTTCATATCCGCACATTTCTTTTGCCAGCACTGCTCCGTTATAGGTTCCTGAAAGCTTTGAAGAAATGAGAATCACCAACACTTCCTCGCCTGCTTCTTCTGCCGCTTCATACTTTTCTAAAAATGCTGCCGGTGATGGCTGGCTGGATACCGGAAGTTGTTCCTCGCTGCGCAGTTTCTCATAAAATGCTTTGAAATTCTCTTCTGTATTCCGGTCGAATATAACATCTGCAAAGTTTGCCGAAATCGGCACCAGATCCACGCCCATTGCCTTTGCTTCGGTTTCAAATATATCAGATCCTGTATCTGTAATTATCTTCATTTTCGTCTCCATCTCTTGACTGTTGTCTGTATCTATGCCACACTATATGTGAGATAATTTATATCACATTGTTGTGGCTGCATAAGTAGCATTGTAGCATAGTTTTCCCTTTTTTCAACGGTTTGATGTGAGACATTTTATATCATTTTGTATCATGATACGGATGTGGTGCCGGTGGGTGGGACAGTCGTTTTATATTTGTTATTACGATTTGTATTTGATACATACATTGCTTCTAACGTCAAAGAGCGGTTTTTCTTGCACTGCATTTTTCTTTTGCCGATAAAGCCTGTCTTTCCAATGTTTGACAGTATGCCGGACTCTGTTCGCCTGAATGCGGATACGATATATGCAGTCTGTTAGAGACGCTTAGAATTCCGGCAGCAACCGGCAACGCTGGCACAGGGATGTGCCAGCGAGGCACATCTTAAGCATGGATGCGAATATGTGCCGGTTGCCGGAAGATACGGAAACTTTAACGGAATTCTTAGCGTCTCTTTCAGACGGAATGTGGTATCCGCAACAGACGGACAGAGCCGGCATCCGGTCAAAGCAACGGAAAGGACAGCCTGACAGCAAGAAAAATACAGTGCTAAGAAAAATAACGCTCTTTGCGTAATGAACCAATGCACATATCAAATGCAAATCGTAAGAAACGAATATCATATTCTGTCCCACCCACCGGCACACATCCATAGCACATACGAACAGGAGCATTTAAATGAAAGAAACCGACAAACGATACGAAGCGAACCGCCAGGTAAAATTAAAGATTGCCCGTGCCCTGACCAAACTCATGGACACCAAAGCATTTTCCGATATATCCGTAACCGATATTATTACCACTGCCGGAGTAGCAAGAGCTTCCTATTACCGGAATTTTCATTCCAAGGAAGAAGTGCTGATTAAAATTACGGACGATATTATGGAAGAATACCGGAAGAGGGCAGAAAAGCTTGAAAATGACTTTTTCAGCTATGAGGCAATTTTACTGATTTTCCGGTATTTTAAGACTTACAAGAAATTTATTTTAAGTGTATATAAGGCAGGTCTTGCATACATTTACTTAGACCTTTTTGATCAGGAATTAGAAAATCATATGGGTGACATGCCTTATAATGATATTCACCGGTATAAAGTCTACTTCTATTCCGGTGCGCTCTATAATGTTTTCTTAAAATGGCTGCAAAACGGAATGAAGGAACATCCTTCCGCTATGGCTTCCATGGTGACGGAAATGTTAGAACAGGGAGCCTATCCGCTAGCTTAACTGCCAGCGGACATGGCTTCCTTCTTCATCTTTTGTAATAAGAAGCTGGTCTTCCATTTCCTGCTTTAATTCTGTTACATGGGAAATGATTCCAATAAGCTTTGAGCCGCCTGCCATCTCTTTTAATACCCGGACTGCCTGCTCTCTTGCATGCTCATCTAGGGAACCAAAGCCTTCATCAATAAACATCATATCAAGATGTATGGCAGCAGAATTTTCCTGAATCTCATCTGCCATGCCTAGTGCCATGGATAACGCCGCCATAAAGGACTCTCCTCCGGAAAGCGTACGGACTTCCCGCTCTTTTCCGGTCACATTGGAATATACCATAAGGTCAAGTCCCTTGTTCTTTCCGATTGCAGCCTTCTTCTCATCAAACATTCTGAGTTCAAACTGTCCTGCTGACATTTCTTCAAAACGGCGGTTTGCTGCATAAAGAATCCGCTCCAGATAATAACGTTGCACAAAGGTCTCCAAATCCATACGGCTGCCGGACACATTTCCGGAAATGACAGTATAAAGCCGTGTTATACGGTTGTGCTGCTCTAATACCTGCTGCCGCCCGCTCCATATTTCTTCTACCGCTCCTAAGATTTCCGTGTCCTTCTGATTGGAAATCTCCCACTCATTGACTGCCCTGCCTGCAAGCTTACTCTGCTCCTCTGCTGCCTTAAGTTCCTCTGAAAGCTTCTCTATATCCGGTTTTTCTTTCTCTCCTACCGTTTCTCTGGCTGTCTCATAGCGGCTCTGATACATTGTCTTCTGATTCTGATAATCTTCCCTTTTCTGCCGCATCTCTTCCATGGCATCCATCGAATACTGCTCCACCAGCATCTGCCATTCCAGTTTGGAAATATCTTTTTCTTCTATATATAAATCATATTTTTGCTGCTTGGCTTCTGCTTCCTTTTTACGTTCCGGAAGTTCTCTTTCACAACGGACAATGCCTGTCTGTGTACCGGTTTTCTCTTCCTCTAAGCGGCTCCTTTCTTTATCAGCCCTTGCATATGCACTTTCTGCAGAAGCCTTCTTCTGCTGTGCTTCTGCCAAGACTTCATCCGCTTCTTTTTCAGATGTATAGTCAAGGGTGCGGTTCCGCTCTGTGTAAGCTGCCTGACAACGGTCAAACTGCTCTTTTGCCAATAGCTTCTTTTCTGTTGCTTCTGTCTCTTCTTTTTGAAGTGCAATCTTTTTTGCTTCTGCCTCTTCTAATTTATGAGACAATTCCTTCTTCTTTTTTATCTCCTGAGAAAGTGTTTCTTCTTCTTTTGCAAGCTCTTTCTTTTGTGCGACAAGCCACGGTTCTATTTCATTATCGGCTGCCGGGTTTGCTTGCTTTCCAAAGGCTTCTATTTTATTCCGGCACTTTTCCTTTCTTTCTGCCAACTCTTTCTCCCGGTTCTCTCTTCTTACGTGGCATGCACCGGCTTCTGTAGATGCCGCTTCCTGCTTCTGTTGTAACTTTGCAACCGTTTCTTCTAAAGCTTCTAACATTTCCCTGCTTAATTCTTCCTGCATCTCTACCGCAATGCATGGCTTTGGATGTTCCATGGAACCGCAGACCGGGCATGGCTCTCCCTCTTTTAATTCCCTTGCTAAAATACCTGCCTGCGCATCGAAAAACCGCTTACGATATACTTCATATTCCTGCTGCTTTGCCTGATACTGTCCGGATGCTTCCCGATAAATCTCTTTTGCATCTTCCTCCTGCTTCTTTTCTTTACCAAGAAGCTGCTTTGATTCTGTAATCTCTGCTACGGCATCTTCGATTTCTGCAAGAGTATTTTTCTTTCCGGTAATCTGTAACTGCCTTACTTCAATTTCTTCGAAGGCTTCCGCTTCTTTCTTCCACTGCACGATATTCTGCTCTAAGACAGTGCTTTTTTCTTTTGTCTCTTTTTCCGTCTCTTCCGCCTGCTGCAAAGCATCTTTACTCTGCTCTACTTCCTGTGCGGCTTTTCTTATTTCTTTCAATGCCGCTTTCGTGCGATTTACTTTTTCTTCTATAATACTGTAATTCTTCTGCTGTGTTTCCTTTTCCGCCTCTGCTAAGTTTCTTTCCTTTTCTGCCTCTTTTAAAGCTTTCTTTATCTCCGGCAGCTTTTCTTCTAATTTCTGCTGTTCTGCCTTTAAATTCTCCAGCCTCTTTACCGCTTCTTCATACTGCTGATAGAGCTGCTTTGCATCATAGGCAAGCTTTATCATCTGCTCTAACCGGGCAGTCTCTTTTATCTCCTCTTCCGCTTCAAAAAGGCGTGCTAACTCCCGCTGTGCTTCTTCCATCTGGGTAAAGGATTTTTGCAGATTTTCCGCTTCCTGCAACGCACTCCTGCAATGCTCCCGCAGTTTTTCCGCTTCTTTTGCTTCCTTCTTTTTCTTCTTTCCCTCTTCCTTAAGATACTGGCACAATTGCTGCATCAATTCTAAAAAGCGTTCCATTTCCGGTGCTTTTGCATCCGCCTGCTGCATCTTCTTTTTCAATGCCAACAGGGCTTCGGCTTCTTCAAAGGCTTCCGGTATGTCCGCATTCTCAGCTTTGGCATGAAACTTCGTACGGATTGTGGCAATCTCTGCATCTAATTTTCTTTTCCGGTCCCCTAATTCATTGGCAATCTTTTCATATTTTTCTGTGTGGAATAATTTTCGAAAAATCACTTTTTTCTCATCGGATTTTGCCCGGAGCAGTTCCATAAATTCTCCCTGGGCAATCATTGCCACCTGCATAAACTGCCCCTTGTTCAGCCCGACAATATCAATGATTTTCTGATTCGTTTCCTTTTGCGAATAAACGGTTTCATCCGGCATGATTAAGGTAACGGATTCGCTTTCTTCTTTTTCACCGCTTCCCCGCTTCAATGGGCGGACATGTCTTGGCACACGGCGCACTGTATAGACGCCGCTTTCTTCTGTTCCTTCACAGAATTTCAATTCCACATAAGGCTCTGCGCCTGCTGTGGCAAACTGACTCTGCAGCTCTGTTCCACTTTTTTTATTAGCTGTGGAACTGGCTTCTCCATATAACGCAAAGGCTATGGCATCAAAAATAGTGGACTTGCCGGAACCGGTATCCCCGGTAATCAGAAATAAATTCTGGGATGGTTTTCGAAAATCAATTTTCGTCCGGTCTCCATAAGAACCAAATGCCTGCATTTCCAAAGTTAATGGTCTCATAACTCAGCCTCCTCCTCTACTTTATTGATGACTTCCTTAAGAATTTCTCTCTCTTCCTCGTTCATCTCTCCGATAAACTCACAGCATAGCGAAAAGGCATCAAGCTCTGCCTCATGCCGGAATTTTTCCATTTCATAATTGGCTTTGTGCAGCGTTTCTCTTCGGATTTCCAGCAAATTGGGAAATGCATGACGCAGCCGGTCCTGCATGTCAAAGACATTGACATCCACCTTATCGGTAAGAATCACAGTTACAAAATTATCGGATGGCTGCTTTAATACTTCTTCTAATTCCCCTTCCACAATACGCACCTGACGCAGTGGTTTTAACGGAATTACTCCGGTGGAAAGCTTGCCCTTTTCTTCCAGTTCCACCATAATAATGCCTTTTTTCTGTCCCGCTTCACTGACGGAGCAGGCAAGAGGTGTTCCACAGTAACGATAACACTCTTTTCCCACGGTCATAGGCTTATGAATATGTCCCAATGCCGCATAGTCAAACCGCTCCAACACATCCGCAGACACTTCATCAATATTTCCCACGGTGCGGATTTCGGAATCCATCCGCTCGACATCCTCCGCCGCTTTTCCTGCCGGCAGATAGAACTGGTGGCTCACCAGCACATTCCGCTCTGCTTCATTTACATTTTCTCTTTCCAGAAGCTTATGCAAAGTTGCATCATAAGAAAGATTGTTATCATTTTCATCCGTTCCCACAATCTGCTTTACCATAGACGGCTTCACAAAAGGCAGTAGATAAAAATTCACTTTCCCATACTTATCCGTCAATGTCACTTTCTCAATGTATTCCTCTTTCGTCTCAGGCGGCTTTCCTATCATATATAAATGCTGTCTTGATAAAATGCTTCGAAAACAGTTCACTCTTGGTGCGCTGTCATGGTTTCCGCTAACCATCATAATGACAGCCTCCGGCACCATCTCCGTCAGTTCATTGATAAAATGATCGAATACCTCTACTGCCTCTGCCGCTGGCACTGCTTTATCATAAATATCTCCTGCAATCAAAATGGCATCCGGTTTTTCTTCTCTGGCCCGCTCTACAATCTGATGCAGGATATATTCCTGGTCTTCCCTTAAATCATGATTCATTAATTTCAATCCGATGTGAAGGTCGGATAAGTGAAATATCTTCATAGCCCATGTGCTCCTTTTCTATACAAGATTATCCTACAAAGTAAGATTATATTTTTCTCTTACTTTGTATTATAGCTTGTCTGTGGTGCTGCCGCAACGGACTTCTGTAGAATTATATGGCAGCATTTTTAAGCAGGAGGCTAATTCTTTAGGGGGAAAATCTTTCAACTTTCTTCACTTTATAAAAATTTCGCAGTTTTTTTATTGATTTTATGACTTATTTATGTATAATAATTATGATGACGTAACTAGGATTTATAGTTTCTCAGTCAAGATATCATAAAAACCTGCTTTTTGCGGGCGATTATCATATTACTATATTTAAAGGAAAGAGGTAAAAACAAAATGGCAGAAATCAATTTAAGCAAGTATGGCATTACTGGAACAACAGAAATTGTCTACAACCCATCCTACGAAACATTATTCGCAGAAGAGACCAAGCCAGAACTGGAAGGCTATGAAAAAGGTCAGGAAAGTGAACTTGGCGCAGTCAATGTTATGACTGGTATCTATACAGGTCGTTCCCCTAAAGACAAATTCATCGTTATGGACGAGAACTCCAAAGACACTGTATGGTGGACATCTGATGAATACAAGAACGACAACCATCCAGCATCTGAGGAAGCATGGAGTGCTGTAAAAGACATCGCTATCAAAGAACTTTCTAACAAAAAACTTTATGTAGTAGATGCTTTCTGTGGTGCTAACAAAGATACCCGTATGGCTATCCGTTTCATCGTAGAAGTAGCTTGGCAGGCACATTTCGTAACAAATATGTTCATCCAGCCTACTGAAGAAGAATTAAAGAACTTTGAGCCGGACTTCATCGTTTACAATGCTTCTAAAGCAAAAGTTGAAAACTACAAAGAATTAGGATTAAACTCTGAGACAGCAGTAATGTTCAACATTACAAGCCGTGAGCAGGTTATCGTTAATACATGGTACGGCGGAGAAATGAAAAAAGGTATGTTCTCTATGATGAACTACTATCTGCCATTAAAGGGCATCGCTTCCATGCACTGCTCTGCTAACACAGATATGAACGGTGAAAACACCGCTATCTTCTTCGGACTTTCCGGAACAGGTAAGACAACCCTTTCAACCGATCCTAAGCGTCTCTTAATCGGTGATGACGAGCATGGTTGGGATGACAACGGCGTATTCAACTTCGAGGGTGGATGCTACGCTAAGGTTATCGACCTTGACAAAGATTCCGAGCCGGATATCTACAATGCGATCAGACGTGACGCTCTTCTTGAGAACGTAACATTAGATGCTGACGGAAAAATCGATTTTTCTGATAGGAGCGTAACAGAAAACACCCGTGTATCTTACCCAATCAACCACATTAAGAACATTGTCCGCCCGATCTCTTCTGCTCCAGCAGCTAAGAATGTCATCTTCCTTTCCGCAGATGCATTCGGAGTACTGCCTCCAGTATCTATCTTAACTCCAGAGCAGACTCAGTACTACTTCCTGTCTGGATTTACAGCAAAACTTGCTGGTACAGAGCGTGGAATCACAGAGCCTACACCTACTTTCTCAGCATGTTTCGGACAGGCTTTCTTAGAGCTGCATCCTACAAAATACGCTGCAGAGCTTGTTAAGAAAATGGAAAAGAGCGGAGCTAAGGCTTACCTCGTAAATACAGGATGGAACGGAACCGGAAAACGTATCTCCATCAAAGATACCCGTGGTATCATCGATGCTATCTTAAGCGGAGCTATCTTAACCGCTCCTACAAAACAGATTCCATTCTTCAACTTTGAAGTTCCTACAGAGCTTCCAGGCGTTGATTCAGGCATCTTAGATCCTCGTGATACTTACGCAGATGCTTCTGAATGGGAGACAAAAGCATTAGATCTTGCTGACAGATTCATCAAGAACTTTGCTAAATACGAAGGAAACGAAGCTGGTAAAGCTCTTGTTTCTGCAGGTCCTCAGAAATAATTTTCCTGATAAGGAAATCAATAGAAATGGAAAACCGGATGTGATTCCACATCCGGTTTTCTTTATCTGTTTCTTATTTTGTTGCAAGATCCTTTACTACTTCACCTGCGATAATCAGTCCAGCGACAGATGGCACAAATGCCACACTGCCCGGAATATCACGCCGCTCCGTACATTTATGGGCTGCTCCCGGCGGACAGATACAGTTGGTTCTACAGCTGATTGCCATATCTTCAACTGGTCTGGTTGGCTGCTCCTCAGAATAAACCACCTTAAGTTTCTTTACGCCACGTTTCTTTAACTCACGACGCATTACTTTTGCCAGCGGGCATACCTTTGTCTTATAAATGTCTGCCACACGGAACTGACTGGCATCTAACTTATTTCCGGCTCCCATACTGCTGATAATCGGCACATTCATCTCCTGTGCCTTCATAACCAGTGAAATCTTCGCTGTTACCGTATCTACTGCATCTACGATATAATCATACTCTTCAAAAGGAAATTCATCCGCATTTTCCGGCAGGAAAAAGCATTTATGCACTTCTACCCTGGCATCCGGATTAATCTCTAAAATACGGTCTTTCATGACGTCTGTTTTATATTTTCCAACGGTCTTTCTGGTTGCAATAATCTGACGGTTGAGATTCGTCAGGCATACCTTGTCATCATCAATCAGATCAAAAGCTCCAACTCCGCTTCTTACCAGTGCTTCGCAGACATATCCACCTACTCCGCCAATTCCAAATACTGCAACCTTTGCATTCTTTAATTTTTCCATTGCTTCTTTTCCAAGCAATAGTTCGGTTCTTGAAAACTGTGTCAGCATCTTCTATCTCCTCTTCTTTGACTACGCTACATTTTACCGCGTCCTTATGTTCTTTGCAACAGAAAAATGCTGCACTCCCATTTCTGAAAGTACAGCATTTTTATTTTTCATTTCATGACTTTTCTATTTCCGATATATCCCTTTTCACTTATTTCATACGGCGTCCTGCATTTAATCTGCCATATGCTCCCGCAGCCACTCCTGCCGCAGCAATCAGTACAAGAAGATATAGGAATATCTGATTGTCGTCTCCGGTTTTAACCTGTGTGCTGCTATCAGACGTTGTTGCTGCCGGTGTCTGTACCGAAGATGCGCCTGGCAATGTTGTAACAACATTACTTCCGGCGGTTAATGTCGTTCCATTATTATTTTCATTTGGCGTGCTTCCACCTGGTGTATTTTCCAGATTATTTCCGCCGCCCGGGTTTGACGGGTTTAAGCTGTCGGAAGAAGGAAGTCCTTTTTCTACTACAATCTGTGTTGCAGAAGACGCATAATAATTGCGTGTTTCCTGATAACGTACCAGATAAGTTCCGTCGGCAAGTCCGGTCAATTCATTTTCTGTAATTGCGGTATAGGTAGTTCCATCAATACTGTATTCCATTTCCGCATTCACACCACGAATCTTTCCATCATTTTTGCCATCAATGGTTTCTGCTACTGCGGTAAGTCCTGTTGGTGCTCCACGATGTGCTTTGGTAATGCTGAAGTATTTTGTTACACTGTCTAAAAAGCGGGAACCACTGATAATTGCTGCAGCTGTATCACCCACTTCAATATTGTCAACATAAGTAACCGTAAAATCCCTTCCTTCCGTTAATGTCATTCCATCATACGTTACGGTTACAGCCGGCTCTTTTCCTGTGCCATCATAGACAAAGGCAGCCGGGCTTAAAGTAATGTCCGCTTCTGCCAGCTTCTTATTACGAAGTACCAGATTTTTGGCACGATTTCCGGATTCATCCAGTACTGTAATATCAGTATCAACAAAAACTGAATATCCGAAAGGAATTAATTTGTCCAATGCCTGTTCCATTGCTGGTACATTTTTATAGTTTGCCAGACCACTTATCATGTTTTCTACTGTAATTACAGAATCGTCATCCGGTGCTATTGTAATCATTTCTACAAAGAATGAGCAAGGGGATGCCTGTGAACCTACATGAAGTCTACTGCTCTTTAATTCCAGACCACCATTTGCAGTCCAACTTATCTCATGGATATCCGCTTCCACATTTTCTAATGTACATTTATCAGAAAGACTAGTATTTGCATCATTGAGCATTCTCAGGTTAAGCTTTCCATTGGAAACGCTTAAGTGATTCATGATATTAAATGCATCTAATGTTAAACTCTTCCCATTTAAATCAAGATTTACAGCCTTATATACAGAGGATAAATCAATTGATTCACTGCTGTTCTTATAATCAACGAATAATTTTACAGTATTGTCTGCATTGGCATTATGGAATGCATCGGACAGGCTGTTATAATTTGTTACATTTCCGCTGGCATCTACAATAGCAGCCACCGGCTCCTGGTCATCACAAACAACACATTTTCCATTGATACGCTTTGGATGCGTACATCCGCTGGCAGTATATACGGTTCCATCTACGATGGCTCCTTTCTTTGTGCCGTCTACAAGCTGGATTACACCTGTTGCAGGAATCCCGTTCACCATGGAAGTTAATGCTGTTCCTTCCGTATTTCTCTTTAACGTAACCGTTCCACCTGCATTCAGGTCGACTGCATTCAAAGTTGAAATCACATATGTGCTGCTTTCCTGTTCTATTGTAATATTCCCATCGGTACTCTCAATACTTCCACCGGCTCCGCCCCAGGTAAGTGATGAATCTGTTGTTCCATTCTGTTTCAGTGTTACATCATTCTTTGCCTTTATATCAAGTTCTGCCATAAACATCGGTACCGGTGCATTAGTTGAAATGCTTACTGCTCCTGCCAATGCCTGAATCGTCAGCTTACCATCTTGCATGACAGGGTTTGCGGTCTGTTCAATTGTAACATCCCCATTGGTTGAAGTTAAGCTCACCTGTGGATTACTCTTGCTTGTTATTCCCTTCGCTGATTTTAAAGAAATATCTCCTGCAGCTTCAATCGTAAGATTACTGTCAGTCAACACCCCTGTGCTGGTATTTTCCAGTTCCACCTTTCCACCGGTATTTTTCAGGGTAACATTTTCTGCATGGAAAATTGGATAATAATCAGATGCAGAACTTAATGCAAGGTCTCCTTCTGTCTGTGTCAGGTTCAGTGTGGATACTCCACTGTCAATCATACCACATGGTGCGGTTATCGTAACTTTCTTTCCACTTAAATCAACCACTCCACTGCTCAAAACAATTGGCTCTGAAGACGTTGATGCAGTTTCCAGTGTAATATCACCGGTTGTATCTATCTGAAATCTGCTGCCACCGTTTATTACATTACTATTACTTGTTACCTTGAAATTTCCGGTAAAATCCTTTGTGACAACGGCAGCACCGGTTCCAGATAAGTTAAATGCCGGACTATAGGTTCCTGTAACAGTAAGATTTCCCGCCCCGGAAATTGTTAGATTTCCATCCGTTACTGTCACCGGATTCGGTCCGGAAGTAGCAATCTCCATATCATTGTATACAGTCATGGTTGCCGTATCCTTATCAAAGTAAATATAGCCACCACTTTCCGGTTCTTCCCCTACTTTATCGACACCACGATACCTTGCAGCTGGTCCCGGTATAGAAGGAGAATCCACCGCCTTCACATACCAGCCCGTCTCTAATGTTGTACTTCCTATTTGAACGGATGCCGGCGTATCCTCTGCCTTTACCAGTAGTCCGGCAGCATCTCCCATAAATAAGCCTGTCATCATAGTCAATGCCATCAAAAATGCCAGACATCGTTTTTTTCGGTTTCTTCCCATATTTCCTCTCCTTTTTTTATTTCTATTTCTTTTGTTCACACAGTTTCTATCTTAAGAAAACGCCGGGAATTTTGCAACCAATTCTTCCAAATTGTGATTTTATCTTCCTGATTGTCGATAAAAAATGATTCTTATTTTCTTTCAATATGTTATACTTGTCTCGTATCCGGTGTTTTTTACTTTTTATATACAGGAGAATAATTATGCTGATTTACTTATGCGAAGATTCTGAAAGCGATGCCTTACGGCTGAAACATCATCTGAATACATATGCCACGAAACATCATTGTAATATGGAGATTCTACTTTTTTCTTCGGGCGAAGAGATGATTCAATATTATAAAGAAGAAAAGCGTTATCCGGCTCTGCTGTTTTTAGATATCTATATGAATAACCAGGACGGTGTGGAAACAGCACGTATTCTTCGCTCACTGGGCTATGCGGGTGGCATTATTTTCACCACTTCTTCTACGGAACATGCCATGGCAAGCTATGAGGTAAATGCTCTTTACTATCTGCAAAAGCCTTACTCACACACAGATTTTCTCAATGCCATGAGCCGCTGCGATACTCTTTTAGAGGAATCCAATGAAGTATTTACCTTTTCTGTCCGTAGGAAGGAATATTCTCTTCCTTACTCAGATATTCTCTTTTTTGAAACCGGGCAGCACAATGTCCTGCTGCACGCTATATCAGAGACTTTTACGATTCCCGGAAACCTAACACAGCTTACCGAGGACTTTGCCTCTGTTGCCTGTTTTCTTCCGGTTGGCCGCAGCTATCTGGTAAACCTAAACCATGTCACTGGAATTCTGCAGCACGACCTTATTATGGAAGACCACTCCATTGTGCAGATTCCTTTTCGTAAACGTGACGAGGTAAGCAAGGCCGTTAATAGCTGGTTTGCAAAGCTTGAGAAAGAGCCAACTCCTCCCGGCTTATCCTAAGGCCAGATATTTCCCCTGTTTCCAATGTACTCCTATTGTGAAAATGTTACAGACTTGTTACAATTCATTTGTACTTAGCTAAGACATGATTTCAAAGAAAATAAGGAGGACGAAACTATGTGTTTTAATTTCAATAGCTGTTCCGAGTTATTTAACACAATCTGCAAATTATTCAGACTCGGATGTTAATATGTTTTATGCGATTTGCATAATCACCAAAAAGGCTGTAACCCTTGATTTATCAAGGATTACAGCCTTTTTTCCAGTTAAGCTGGCAACGGGAATCGGACCCGTGACCTCCGCACTACCAATGCGACGCTCTACCGACTGAGCCATGCCAGCAATTCTGTCGGAACTAATCCCGACTTTTAATACTATACTATAGAGAGCTATGATTGTCAATACTTTTCTACAGCATAATGTCAGATTTTTCTTTGCTATGCTCAATCTTCATATTTAACTTCCGGAACGGAATTGCAATTACAAGTCCAATCAGAAGTGAGATTATAATATAGATGCCTAAGATGCCAATGCATTTCCAATAAGTCATTCCATACATACCACCGATAGTCTCCCGGAGTGCATCCATTCCATAAGGGAATGGGAAGAAACGGTAAATCCGCTGATAGATTGCCGGCAGTACTTCGATTGGGAAGGAACCGCCTGCTCCTGCTACCTGGATAACCATAATGACTACCGCCAAAGCCTCTCCGACATTTTCAAAGGCTACCGTTAATGCATACATAAATAGGGTAAATACAAAGCTGCAGCATGCGCAGGCAAGCCAGAATAAGAATGGGTTATGGCATTGTATCTTAATATAAAACAAATCTCCCAGTGCAGTAATCAATGCCTGCACCTGTCCAATCAGGAAGAATGTAATATATCTTCCAAAGAATTTCTGGTAAGGTTTTGCATCCGGTATTTTCTCATCCGGAAGTACCTTTACATGAATGATTGCCACCAGAATCAACGCACCTACCCACAATGCCAGTACCGTATAGAACGGTGACATTGCCGAACCATAATTGGAAATCGGATAAATCTCTTTCGTCTCCATATTGACCGGAGAAGATAAGAAATCTCCTAACAAAGTCGGGTCGGTCTCTAAGATTTTCATCAAAGCCTGATACTGGTCACTGATTTCCAGAGCACTGAGACTTGTAATCACACTGTCAAGTCCGGTCTTCATTTCCTGTGCTGCTGCCAATGAATCACTTAAGCTTTCATTTCCCTTATCGAGGGTTTCACTATAAGCATCCAACACTTCCGATACTTCATCAAAATCTCCATCGACACCATTTAAAATTGCCTGTGTCTGATTCAGCGACCCCTGCATGGACTGAATGGTTGTCTCCAGCTGACCTTTTACCGAATAGTCAAACGTATCTTTTAAAGCTTTTATTTCGGTCTTACAGGAAGTTATTTCGGTAGATATTTCAGTGTTTAAAGTATCCTTTGCAGTATTTAAATCTGTGACATTATTCTGGACACTGTTTAAATCTGTTTCAATTTTATCTAACTGTGCTTCGATTTCTGCAATCTGACCGGAAACACTTTCATCATCCTTCCAGTCTGCCACACTGTTTTCAAATAACTGACGGATCAGCGGCATCATATTAATTGCGCTCTGCAGTCCGCCGGAAGATAAATCACCATAGTTATCCAACTGATCTAAGGCATTCTGTATCAGCGTATTGATGTTGTCAAGGCTGTCGGCTGCTGTATTAAGATTTGCTGAAATAACCTCAGCCAAAGCACTGGCATTAAGGCTGCCGGAATTCAATGCTCCCTGCATGGTATTTACCGTATTCGAACCATCATCTACCATCGTATTCAGATTCGGCAGCATAACCTGTGTCGTATCAATCAGGCTGGATGCCGAATTGGTAATGCTGACAAAAGAATTCAGCAATGCAATATAGCTGTCCAAATCTCCGCTTAAATCATTAAGCTGTGTCAGGAAAAGATTCATCATAGAGCCGGAATCCATTCCATTTTCTACCATGACATCATTTACCTTTAACATGACTTCTGCCAGAGTGCTGACAAAGGTTGCATTAACCTGTTCCTGCACTGCCGTTTTTGCCTTGGATGTAATCTTTGGTGCAATGGCATTTTTCTTCTCATTTTCATAATAAATAATCTGCGGATTCTGTACTTCTCCGTTAAGGAAGCTTATCATTTTCTCGGAGAAATCCTCCGGAATAATCAGTGCCGCATAATATTCACTGCTGTATACACCGTCGGTTGCTTCATCCATGGTATCAGTAAACTGCCAGCCCATAGTCTGATTGGCTTTCAGGGCATCAATGACGCTGTCTCCGATATTTAAAGACAGACCTCCCATATCAATTCCCTCATCTGCGGAATATACTGCTATCTTAAGATTTGATGTAGATTCCGGTCCATACGGGTCCCAGTTGGACAATATATTAAACCATGCGTACAGTGACGGAATAATAGAAAGACCTATTACAATAACCACTGCTACCACATTTGTGCTGACTCTCTTAAAATCCAGGTAAAAGATTCTAAAAATATTTTTCATGTGTTATCCCTCTGCTACTCCTTTGTGCTATCCGTTAAAAGTTCCTGCTCTGCCGTCTGAAGTACGGTACGAATCCGTTCTTCTACCTGGGCAATTCCATCGCCAATCAGTGCATCTCTCTCCTGTTGCTCCCGGTTAGAAATCTCATTTAATTTTTCCTGTAATTTATAGTCCGAATATTCTACGAAAATTAAATATCCTGCCAGAATAAACAGCGATACAATCCACAGAATCAAAAATACAATTTTTGAGCTTTCTGTCCAGAATAACAATGCCAGGAAAATCAGTGGAATAATGATAAGGCACCGCAATCCGATGCGGATACGTTTCTGGTTCTTCTTATGAATCTCCTGCTCATAGCCTAAAAGCATGTCATAAAGCTTTTCATAATCTTCTTTCTTTTCCATCTGCTCTTCACCTGCTCTCTTACATCATCTTCGTATCTTTCATTCGCTTTTCTACGAAATGATTGATACCCATAAATGGTATGCGAATCATCAGTCCGATTAACAATGCCGCTGCTGCGAAAATCAGAAGCTCTGCCAGATTCTTCTCATAGGTTCCGCCATACATGCCGCCAATGGTTTCACGCATGGCATTAATGGCATATGGGAATGGGAAGAAAATATATACCCGCCGGTAAAATTCCGGCAATATCTCAATCGGATATGTTCCACCGGAACCTGCAATCTGAATAACGACCATTACAACCACCAGTGCTTTTCCGATATCGCCAAAGGAAAGTGTCAGCGCATAGATTAATAAGGTAAAGGTAAAGCTCGTCAGCGACGCCGCAAACCAGAACAATACCGGATTCTTCACCTGACAATGCAGCAGATAAATATTACCCAGCACAATAATCAATGCCTGTATCTGTCCCATCACAAAGAAAATGAGATATCTTCCAAGGAAAAGCTGATAACGCTTCGGATTCGTCAAATCCTTTTCGGATGCCTTTACCTTAATCAGTGCCACCAGTACAATACCGCCTACCCAGAGTGCCAGTGTTGTATAAAATGGTGCAACCGCAGAACCATAATTTTTAATCTCATAAACCTGCTTTGTCTCCACTTTTACCGGCTGTGCAAAGAATTTACCATAGGATTCCGGATCGCCGCCCAAAAGTTCCATGATAATCTGCATCTGTTCATCTTCCGATGCTTCATTCAGCTTGCTGATTGCCTCTTCTATCTTTGTATCACAGGTCTTCAGCAATGTCTGAATCTGTGTAAAGCTTTCATCTGTAGCATCTACCATATCTAAGGTTCCATCGAAAATGGTTTCCATGTCACCTAATGTATTATTCAGATTATTCAAAAGATTGGTTACATTGACCAGTATCTGGGATGCCGTATCCAATATTCCGGATACTCCAGGCACCAGATTATTGGTGTATACATTCTTCATATTTTCAATGGTCTTGCTGCAGGTAGACAATGCTGTATTCATTCCGCCTGTCACAGTATCTACCGCATCTTTTACTGCATCTGATGCATTGTCCGGCATCAGTGTCTCTAAAAGCTTCTGCATTTCTTCTGCATCCTGCTTCAACGCATCAATCTGTGACATCACATCATCCATATCCGTTTTCTGCTCGTCCGTAAAGCTCTCATCTGTCTTGAGTCCACTGATTGCTCCATAAAGCGACTGCAACTGGTCATTTAAAGTCTTGATATCATTCGTTGTTGTCTCAATACTTTCAGTTGTCTTCTTGGCAGAATCTCCCAGTCCGGCATTGGTAATATCCGTTGAAATCTTATTCAAAGAATTCTCAATATCCGTTAAGGTTGTCTCCACATTCTTGGAAAAATCTGAAAGTGTAGTATCCGTACTGTCTAATTGTGTCTTTGTTCCATTCAGGGAATTTACAGCTGAATCAATTTTATCTTCCACCTTTGACACACTGGAATTGGCTTCATCAATCCCTGCGCTCAGTTCTTCATTTCCGGACAGGAAGCTGTCTATCATGGCATCATAGTCCTTTAAATTCTGGCTGAGCTGCTCTAATTTCTGGCGGAATCCATCCACACCGCCATCTTCACTTATTTTCTCAGAAAGATTATCCATCTGGGCAAACATGGCACTTGCCGCTGTCTCAAGAAATGTCTCATTGATACTGGACTTTAATGTGCTCACTGCAGTATCGGTAATTTTCGTTGCAATGGCATTTTTCTTCTCATTCTCATAATATGTAATGGTCGGATTCTCCAGTCCTTTAGAAAAGATGCTGAACATGCTCTCGGAAAAGCGGTCACCAATAACTACTGCCGCATAATATTTTCCACTTTCTACTCCGCTGATTGCTTCATCAGAGCTGTCTACAAACTGCCAGCCTATGGACTTATTCTCCTTCAACTGCTCAATCACCTGAACACCCATGTTGACGGTTGTGCCATCCTCTAATTTCATTCCTTCATCTTCAGATGCCACTGCAATATAGATATTTCCGGTGTTGGCATAAGGATCCTCATTGGAATAAATATTAAACCATGCATACAAAGATGGAATAAAACACAATCCGATTGCAATGACCAGTGCGAAAAAATTCCTGCAAAGTCCTCTTACGTCCTTACGAAAAATGTGAATGATATTTTTCATGCTGTTACTTCCCTTTCAACTTCTTCTTTAAACGCTGCAACGCATTATCCACAGCCTTCGGCTCTTTTCCCATAGCTTCTGCAATCTGCTCATAGCGAAAGCCCTGCAGATAATACGACAACACTTCCTGTTCCATTTTGCTTAAAGTTTCATTTACTTTCCGCTTGAAATCTTCCCGGTCTTCCTGACTGATAAATAAATTCTCCGGATTCGCCTCATCTATAGTCTCTAACACATCCGCCAGATTCCTGCCTTCCGAATCCTCACTATCTGCATAAAGTGGTACATACGAATTGAGCGGTGCATGCTTTTTCCGATTGGAAGCCTCCACCGCTGTATACATCTGTCTTGCAATACAAAGGTCTGCGAAATGAAAAAAACTGCTGTCTTTATCCGGCTGATAATCCCGGACAGCTTTAAACAGACCAATCATTCCCTCCTGAATCAAATCGTCCGTCTCACCACCAATGAGATAAAGTGCTTTTGCTTTTTTCTTAACCAGACTTTTGTATTTGTCCATCAGATAATCTGTAATTTCTTTTTCACCACTACGAAGTGCTGCAATTAATTCCTCATCACTCATGTTCTGATAAGATTGCATCTCTCTCTCCTGTTAACTTAATCTCTGTCTTACAATTTCATAAGCTAAAACACCTGTTGCTACCGATGCATTTAAGGAGTCAATATCTCCCTTCATTGGAATCGATGCCACAAAGTCACAGTTTTCTTTTACTAATTTGCTGACACCTTCTCCTTCATTTCCAATAACCAGTCCGATAGAACCTTTTAAATCCAGATCATACATGGTTGTGCCACCCATATCTGCACAGACAAACCACATGCCCTGCTCCTTTAATTCCCGGATGGTATTGGTAAGATTGGTTACCTTTGCTACCGGTGTATAATAAATGGCTCCTGCAGAAGCCTTTGCTACGGTGGCGGTCAGTCCCACTGCACGGCGCTTTGGAATAATGACGCCATGGGCACCTGCCAGATTGGCAGTACGGATAATTGCACCCAAATTGTGCGGGTCTTCAATATTATCCAGCAAAATGACAAATGGTGCCTCATTTTTCTTTCTGGCATTTTCTAAAATATCTTCTACCGTTGCATAGGAAAATGCTGCTGCCATGGCAATGACACCCTGATGCTTCTTCGTCTCTGACAACTGCTCTAAACGCTCTTTTGCCACAAACTGTACCAGCGTATCATGCTTTTTCGCTTCTCTTAAAATGGTCTGAATGGGACCGTCTTTACAGCCATCTAATACAAACAGCTTGTCTATGGTTTTTCCGGAACGAAATGCTTCTAAAACTGCATTTCTTCCTTCTATCTTCGTGCTTTCCGCCTGTGTGTTTTCCATCTGCATTTCTTCCATTCTACTTTCCTCCTGCCAGATCATTCTTTCCGGTCTTCACATTATAGTGTCTGATTGCTTCTTTCGCCAGTTCCAAAATCCGCTCAAACTGATCCGTCAGATATAAATAGCCCATCAATGCTTCAAAGCCGGTGGCACGGCGATAATCTGACATAGTTGCGTTTTTTGCCATGGTCGGAGACTTGGCATTTCTGCCTCTGCGGTAAATTTCCGTTTCGTCTTCCGTAAGCATCGGAGTCAGTGTCTCCATCATCGTTGCCTGCGCATGCGCTTTCACCAGATGGCTGGTGGTCTGATGCAGACGGAATGCCTTGGTATTGCCTTTTCCAACTACAATGCTTCTTATGACAAGGTCATAAATGCCATCTCCTATGTAGGCAAGTGCCAAAGGGGAGTAGGTTGCTACATCCACCTTTGGCAGGTCAAAATATTCTTTGATATGGGAATCTATGCCTTTTTCCATTTTACACCCTCTCTGGTATCCTCTAAGACAATTCCTTTTTCCAAAAGTTCATTACGAATTGCGTCTGCTTTGGCAAAATCTTTTTCTTTCTTTGCAGCCTTACGCTCTTCGATTTTTTCTAATACATATGCTTCTAAATCTGCATCGATTTCATCGGCAGGATTTGCTGCTTCTCCCGCTGCTAAATCAAGAGATAATACATAATCAAAATCTTTTACCAGTGCAAGCTTGGTTGCATCGGTCATATCGGCTTTCAATACTTCATATACTACAGTCAGTGCCATGGAAGTATTTAAATCATCCTCTAATGCCTGCAGGAATTTCTCTTTGTATGCATCAAATTTATCCTGCTCTACTTCTGTAGACGCATCCAGTTTTGCAATGGTCTTACGAAGCTTTACATAGGAATTTTCCATATTATCCATTACTTCATAAGAGAATTCCAATGGCTTTCTGTAATGGGACTGCAGACAGAACATACGATATACCAGCGGCAGATAACCTTTTTCTTCCAATAAGGAAACGGTCAGGAAATCTCCCTTGGATTTACTCATTTTTCCTGATTTATCATTCAGATGATGCACATGGAACCAGTAATTACACCATTTATGTCCCAGATATGCTTCACTCTGTGCAATCTCATTGGTATGATGTGGGAAAATATTATCCACACCGCCGCAGTGAATATCCATATATTCACCTAAATGCTTCATGCTGATGCAGGAGCACTCGATATGCCAGCCCGGATAACCAACGCCCCATGGACTATCCCATTTCAGTTCCTGGTTATCGAATTTGGACTTGGTAAACCACAATACAAAATCACTCTTGTTGCGCTTATTTTCATCCTCAGATACGTCATCACGGACACCTACCATCAGCTCTTTTTCGCTCTGGCTGGAGAATACATAATAATCATCTAATTTTGATGTATCAAAATATACATTTTCTCCGGCAATATATGCATAGCCTTTCTCTAAAAGTACCTCTATCATATGAATAAATTCCGGGATACAATTGGTTGCCGGCTCTACCACATCCGGACGTTTGATATTTAATTTGGAGCAATCGGAAAAGAATGCATCGGTATAATACTTTGCAATCTCCATAACGGTCTTGTGCTCACGCTTTGCGCCCTTTAACATTTTATCCTCACCGGTATCTGCATCACTGGAAAGATGTCCTACGTCTGTTATGTTCATGACACGCTTTACATCATAACCTGCATAGCGAAGTGTTTTCTCTAATACATCTTCCATAATATAGCTGCGCAGATTTCCGATATGTGCAAAATGATATACGGTTGGTCCGCAGGTATACATTTTCACTTTGCCATCTTCGTTTGGCACAAAGGTCTCTACTTTTCTTGTAAGGGTATTAAAAATCTTTACGTTGTTCTCCATGTTATCCTCCATCGTTCCTGGAATTACTTATTTAATTCTTTTCTACTTCCTGCTTTAATGCTTTTATCTCTTTTTCCATATCAATGATACGGTTGCATAATTCTGAATTTTCCCGCTGCAATACATTGATGTCTTCCTGTACCGGGTCCGGCAGATTGCACTGATCCATATCGCTGCGTGGAATTTTTACATTATTACGTTTTACGATTCGTCCCGGAACACCTACTACGGTACAATTTGGCGGCACCTCTTCAATTACCACACTTCCGGCACCGATTTTCGAATTCTCGCCTACCGTAAAGGAACCGATGATTTTTGCTCCTGCACTTACCATTACATTATCCTCTAAGGTCGGATGACGTTTTCCGGTTTCCTTACCGGTTCCGCCCAAAGTTACACCCTGATATAAGGTTACATTATCTCCGATAATTGATGTCTCTCCGATGATAACGCCGGTACCATGGTCGATAAAGAATCCTTTTCCAATTACTGCGCCCGGATGTATCTCAATTCCGGTTTTTCTTGCTGCTTTCTGTGAAATATATCTTGCCCGGAAGAAATGTCCCTTCAGGTAATGCTTATGTGCACGCCTATAACTAAGCATAACACGAAATGACGGATAAAGCAAAACCTCCATTGGAGATTTTAATGCCGGATCACGCTCCTTGATAATCTCAAATTCCTCTTTTAATTCTTTTATAAAACCCATGATTACAGCCTCCTGTTCACTGTATAGATTCTTTCCTTTATGCATGCAAGCATGCGATTTTTACTTTACAGGAAAGCAATTTCCTATAAAGTAAAAAATCGTCTCTATATAAATATAGAGACGAAGTTATTCCGCGGTTCCACTCTAAGTAAAGCATTGCTGCTTTCCCTCAATACACGTAACATGTGCTATTCGTTCCTGGCTACTTGCTTTCACCGGGACTGCTTCCGGATGCACTTCATATACTTTGGAATCAAGACTGCTTTCAGCCGATGACAGTCTCTCTCTTTTATTCACGCATGTATACTACTCTTTCCGTTCACTGCATTTATCAATTCATTTCTGAATCATTTTTAAATTCTTTTTACGCTACTAGTTTATGCACGAATTGCCATTTTGTCAATAGAAAAGTTATTTTCCGCATCCCGGGCAGCCTGCACAATTTCGTTCACTGCCTCCCACTGCTATGCTGTTTTCATAGATACTTGAGATAGCACAGATTGCCTGGGAGCTGATTCCATCTTCGCTTCCGGTAAAGCCAAGCCCTTCCTCTGTGGTTGCCTTTACATTTACCTGACTGACGTCTATCTTCAATGCCTGTGCAATATTTTCTTCCATCTTCTCAATGTGTGGACGCATTTTGGGCTTCTGGGCAATAATCGTAGCATCGATATTATCAATGACATAATTCTCTTTCTCTAAAAGCTGTCCCACTTCTTCCAATAATTTTATACTGGAAATCCCCTCATATGCCGGGTCTGTATCCGGAAAATGCTTTCCGATATCTCCTAAAGCCGCTGCCCCCAGCAACGCATCCATGATGGCATGTAACAATACATCTGCATCCGAATGTCCCAGCAAGCCAAGACTGTGCGGTATCTCCACTCCGCCTATGATTAATTTTCTTCCTTCTACTAATTTATGAACATCATATCCCATTCCTACTCGCATGTGATTACCTGCTTTCTTTTTTTCTTTTCAACTTTCCGGCTCTCTGCTTTCGCCCTATCTCGATCCAGCTCCGCAGTGCACGCAGGAAGTTGCTTCGCATCTTCCCGCTCACGGGCTTTCGCCCTATCTCAGTCCAGCTCCGCAGTGCACGCGGGAAGCTGCCATGCACCTTCCCGCTCTCAGGCTTTCGCCCTATCTCGGTCCAGCTCCGCAGTGCACGCGGGAAGCTACTTCGCACCTTCCCGCTCTCGGGCTTTCGCCCTATCAAAAACAAGGAAAATCCAGTTTTGTCTGCAAGCAGCCAATCTGGATTTTTCTTGTTTTTTGGCACTGCTCAATGCTTACGGACATTATACCACACTGGAGGTATTTTCTGATAGCTGTTTATAGATTTCTTTTTTCATATTATTTCCTGTTTTGCATCATACTATAGTTTCAGGAGGTATTTTTATGAATTCTAAAAAACTTTTTATCTGGGGTTTTCTCTTTGTGTCTGTGATTGGATCCCTATTACATTTCGTCTATGAATGGTCCGGTAACAATTCCATCGTACGGCTTTTTGCACCATGGAATGAATCCACCTGGGAGCACATGAAGCTTCTTTTCTTTCCAATGCTGCTTCTTGTGCTTTTTCTCTTTTTCAAACTGCCGGAACAAAGTCCGATTCCAGTAGCACTCTCCATTGGGACGCTGGTTGGGTTGGCATTGATTCCAATTCTCTTCTACACATACACCGGTGTGCTGGGCTTCTCTGTCATGGCGATTGATATTGCAATTTTCTACATCAGTGTTCTGGGTGTCTTTCTTACCGGATGGTTTCTGAAAGATAACCGCAAACTTGCCAACCGCAGTGGACTGCTACTTACCTGCCTTGTAATTCTTGCAATTCTGTTTTTTATCTTTAGTTACTATCCGCCTGAAATTGGACTTTTTCAGGAGCCATAAGCTATTTTTAAATAGGAAAACAGGTCGGTAAGGGATTTACAAGAAATTCTCACCTGCAGTTCTTTCCTGATGCCAGATTTTTTCTTGCTACTCGCAAAAAAAGAATCCTGCATCTGCAAGATTCTTTTTCAGTAGCGGAAGGGAGATTTGAACTCTCGACACCACGGGTATGAACCGTGTGCTCTAGCCAACTGAGCTATTCCGCCATATTCAATTATTTGTTTTGGAATGGGACCTACAGGGCTCGAACCTGTGACCCTCTGCTTGTAAGGCAGATGCTCTCCCAGCTGAGCTAAGATCCCATATTCCTGCGGGTTACTCATCTGCAACCCGCTTTGCTAGTATACTATATAGGAATAGTGAAGTCAAGCACTTTTTCAAAAATATTTTTGAAATATTTAAAATTTTTGAAAATATTTCAAGATTCAAAATTACTCCAATAATTCTGTCAAGCTGCCGGATACCTGCCTTATGAGATACCTTTGCAAATCATACATCTCTCCTTCTCCCTATTCCTTCGCAATAAACAAGACGCCCAGTGTTCCCGGTCCACAGTGGCTGGATACTACACCACCCGCTCTGGTCTCTAAAATTTCATGAAAGACATGCAGGTCATTGAGATAAGCCCGTACCTTATCTACGATTTCCGGAGCACTGCCGGAATGAGTGATAAATACACGTTCCGGCCGGGCATTCTTCATTGCTTCTTCCATGTCTTTCACATAAGAGAGAACAACCTTTTCCATATTGCCACGGTATTTCTTGCCAGGTCCCATCTTGCCATCCTCAACGCCAATCCGCGGATGAAGCTTTAATGCACCACCGGCTAAGGCAGCCAGTCCACTGCACCTGCCACCACGATAAAGATAGGTTAAGGTGTCTACCACAAAACTTGCCCTGACCAGAGGCTTTAATTCTTCGATACGGGCTGTAATCTCTGCTACACCCTTTCCCTGCTGTGCCATTTCAGCTGCCTCTATAACAAGAAGTCCGATACCGGTAGACAGGTTTGCTGAATCGATTACAGTCACCAGATTTTCCGCATTCAATTCTTCTGCTGCAAGACGCATCACATTCATGGAAGAAGACATCCCGGATGCAATGGCAAAACAGATAACCTCCTGACCTTTTTCTACATAAGGCTTTAACAATTCTACTGCCTGCTCTGCGGATGGTGCTGAAGTCTTTGGAGTGGTCTTGTGTTCATCCGACCAGTCAAAAATCTCCTGCGGAGTAATATTTACTCCATCCAGATATTCTTCGTCACCTAATAAAATGTGAAGCGGAAGAATGGTAATATCATAACGTTTTACCAGTTCTTCAGATAAATCACAGGTACTATCTGAAATTATCTTTACCATATCAAAAACCTCCCAAAATAAAAATTTACATTTCTTCCAGTAGACGCTCTACCAGTTTTACACAATCAGCTGCATCCGGGGAATAGCCATCTGCACCGATTTCATCTGCAAAGCTCTGTGTAATTGCTGCGCCGCCTACGATAATCTTGCTGTTGCAGCCGCGCTCTTTTGCCAGTTCTACCACATCCTTCATACGCATCATGGTAGTGGTCATCAGGGCGGAAAGTCCGATAATCTGCGCATGCTCTTTCAATGCAGTATCAACAATAATATCTGCCGCTACATCTTTGCCCAAATCTAAAACACGATAACCATAGTTACGGAGCATCAGTGCTACCAGATTCTTACCGATATCGTGTATGTCACCTTCTACGGTTGCAATAATAATGGTTGCCTTTGGCTCTGCGTCCTTATCTTTGGAAAGCATTGGCTCCAAGTATTCAATGGCATGCTGCATGGTCTGCGCACTGGAAATCAGCTGCGGCAGGAAATAAATCTGCTTGTCAAAAAGGACACCTACTTCATTAATGGCAGGAATCAACTGTCCATTAATAATCGCTCCCGGTTCTTCTCCTGCTGCCAAAGCTTTATCTACTTCTTTTAAAATATTGCCCTTATTTCCCTTTAATACACAGTCAAATACCGGATTTGCCGGCTCTAAAGTGCCTGCCGAAGCTGCGTTATCGGTTGCCGGAGCTTCCTTCTGTGCCCGCTGGTTCATCCGATTGATATAGCGGATATCGGAACCTTCTTTATGTAAAAGCATATCCGAAGCCACTGCCGCATTCATTAATAAATCCTGGGATGGATTTGCAATTGCCATCGTAAGTCCTTTTGCAATTGCCATGGTAAGAAATGCACTGTTTACATAAATACGTTCCGGCAGACCGAAAGAAATATTGGAAAGTCCACAGGCTGTGGCAAGGCCCAATTCATCCTTACAATACTGGATGGTATCGAAACATTCCAATGCTGCCAGCGGATTGGCACCTACCGTTGCTACCAGTCCGTCCACGATAATATCTTCTTTATGAAGACCGATTTTTAAGGCGGCATCTAAAATGGTACGGACAATCTGCCGCTTCTCTTCTGCGTCTTTTGGAAGTCCCTCGTCAGAAAGCGGAAGCAAAATAAACATTGCTCCATATTTCTTTGCAATCGGAAGCAATTTTTCGAATTTCTCTTTTTCTAAGGAAATAGAGTTAATCAAAGCTCGTCCCGGATAAATACGAAGTGCTGCTTCAATAATATCCACATGGGATGAATCGATACAAAGCGGACAATCCACTGTATAAGTAACCTCATGAATGGTATTTAACATCATCTGTTTCTCATCGATTCCATTCATACCCATATTGACATCCAGAATGGCTGCACCATTTTCTTCCTGTGCCCGTGCCATATCACGAACCATATTAAGGCTGCCTTCCCGAAGCTCTGCCTGCAATTTCTTCTTTCCGGTCGGATTAATCCGCTCACCAATTACCATAAATGGTCCGTCCAAATCAATTTCTACTGTCTTACGCTCGGAAGTAAGCACTCTTCGTCTTGGTGCTTCCACATGATGGATTCCCATTGGTCTTACTTTATCTGCCAATGCTTTGATATGTGCCGGGGTCGTTCCACAGCATCCACCAATAATCGAAACGCCTTCTTCGATTAATTTTGCACCAACTTCTGCAAATTCTTCCGGTGTGGTCTTGTATACCGTTACGCCATCCTCTAATTCCGGCAGTCCGGCATTTGGCTTTGCCAAAACAGGAACATAGGCATATTCTACAGTCTGGCGAATCGGCTCTAACATTTCCTCTGGTCCTGTGGAGCAGTTCATTCCCACTGCATCTGCACCCAGGCTCTGCAACGTAACTACCGCAGTTACCGGATCTGTTCCATACAAGCTTCTGCCATCCTCGTTATAAGTCATACTTGCCATAATCGGCAAATCACAGGTTTCACGGATTGCCAGCACAGCGGCTCTTGTTTCCTGCAGACTCATCATGGTCTCAATGATAAATAAGTCTACTCCCGCATCTGCCACAACTTTGACCTGTTCTTTATAAATATCTACCAGTTCTTCAAACTGCAATTCACCCATCGGATAAAGCTGCTGACCGGTCATGGTAATATCACCGGCTACCAGCGCTTTTCCGCCTGCTGCCTTTTTGGAAATGGCAACTAATTGCTGGTTCATCTCTACCAGCTTATCTGCCAGTCCATATTCTTCTAATTTAATGCGGTTTGCAGTAAAGGTCGGTGCCAAAAGAATCTGTGTTCCAGCCTCCACATAAGCCCGCTGCAAATCTATCATGGTCTGTGGATGCTCTAAAATCCACTGCTCCGGGCAGACTCCTACCGGCATTCCTGCATTCTGAAGATTGCTTCCGGTTGCACCATCTAAGATAACCGGTCCATTTTTTACTAATTCTTTAAATTCCTCTCTTGTCATCTGCGTTCTTCCTCCTGTCGGATTGCCTCAATAATTCTCGCAATTAAGCCCGTCCGGTTAAATGGTGTCATAAAATAAAATCCGTCTGCAATATCATATAATTTTGCCGCGATTTCAACAGATAATTCAATTGCCACTTCTTCTGCCTCTTCTCTTGTCATATCTTCCCGATACCGGTTTACAATTTCATCGGAAACATGGATGCCCGGCATCTCATTTTTCACAAACATTGCATTCTTATAGCTTACCAGCGGCATAATACCGCACATGATTTTGGTGTCAATGTGTTCTTTGATATAAGTCAGTCTTTCCACATCTTCCTCGGTATATACCGGCTGTGTCAGGAAATAACCGCATCCTGCTTCCGCTTTACGCTTCATCCGTTCAATAATCGCATCCGGATTGGCGCCATGATAATTCAGTGCACCACCATAATAAACCGGCTCCTGTGCAAAAACTTCTAAATTCATTTCCTTAACATACTGCATCAGTTTGATGGAATTGAAATCAAAAACAGAAGTCACTCTTTCGCGGTCTGCCCTTGAAACCGGGTCTCCGGTCACAATCAGGAAATGGCGGACATCATTCATATGCATGCCTAAAAGACCTGCACGCAACGCAATCACATTGCGGTCACGGCAGCTGATATGTGGCATTACTGCCACACCGGTCTTCTGCTGGATTTTCACTGCCAGCTGTCCGGCATCCATTCTCGCCCGCGCCATCGGGGAATCGGAAAGGGTAATCAGATCCACATTACATTTTCTTAAATCTTCTGCTCCTTTCATAACCTTGGATGCATCCTCGGAAAATGGCGGGTCCAATTCTACAATATAAGCCTTCTCCCCACGGGAAAGCTTCTCTTCAAAAATAGATGGAGTTCTTGTAACCTCCTGCGTTACTACATTTTCAATTTTCTTTGCTGCCTTCGGCACATCCTGTAACTCGCCAGAAAGCAAAGCAATATATTCCGGTGTGGTTCCACAGCAGCCACCTAAAATATCGGTGCCAAGGGCTGCAATATCCTTCATTTTTTCTGCATAATAAGATGCATTATTGGAATAAATTGTCTTTCCCCGCAAAGTATATGGGTACCCTGCATTTGGAAGTGCTGATACGAATTTGTCACTGGAGAACTTCAGGTTCTTCATAAACTGATACATGTGGGTACTGTCCAGTTCACAGTTAAATCCATAGGCATCCACATTTTCCATCTCGGAAGCTTCTACTGCCACACGTTGCATGGAGAGACCTGAGCGGGTGTATCCACTCTTGTCAAACGCAAACTGCACCAGAATAAATGCGTCTGATTTTTCTTTGATATATGCCGTCACCGGCTCAATATAGGTAAAGTCACTCTGTGTCTCAAATACAAAACAGTCTGCGCCACAGGAAAGGAAGGTGTCACAAATTTCTTTGTACTCCTGTAACACATTGTCATAGTCCTGATGGTCAAGATCATAAATCGGTCCTAAATCTGCTCCGATAAATACCGGAATCTCTTTTCCATTTTCTGCCTGAAATGAGGCTACTGCTTCCTTTGCAATCTCATAGCCCGCCCGGACTGTCTCTTTTACTTCCTGCATATCTGCAAGAAACATGGTATTTGCTGCAAATGTATTGGTGCGGATCAGCCTTGCTCCCGCACGCAGATATTCTAAATGAATCTCCTTAATCTGCTCCGGATTCTTAAGATTCTCCTTTTCTGCAATCACGGTATCTTCGCTGTATTTTTCCTCATAATAAGTGCCCATGGCACCATCGGTTATCAGTCTTTGTTCTTTGATATATTCTTTTATATTCATAGTATGCTCCAGTTTATCTTACATTTGAATTCCTACTAATTATATATGTAAGCTCCTTTTCCTGCAACTTAAAAATATAAATTTAATCCGGTGATTTGCTTTTTTCATTTTCTGTGCTACACTGTTATTCATTGACAATGATATTTTCAAATACAAAGGAGTACACTTGATGAATTCAGTAAAGCTAATTGCCTTAGACATCGATGGCACCCTCTATAATAAAGACGGTGTCATTACCTCTTATAATAAAGAAATGATTCGAAAAGCCGTAGAAAACGGGATTACCGTTATTATCTCCACCGGCCGGCCTTATATCGGTCTTCCTGTGGATGAAATGAAGGAGCTTGGCATCCAATATGCCATTACTGCCAACGGTTCTGCGGTATACCGCGTCCCGGAAAAGGAACTGCTCTTAGATGAAAGCATGGATACCGATTTAAGTGTCCGGCTGTTACGCAAGCTCTATACGCAGTCTCTTCATATCGATGCCTTTATCAATGGTGACGGCTATACCCAGTTTTCCACTAGCGAGCTTACCAACCTATTAGATATTCCGGATTCCTTAAAAAAATATATCCAGACCACCCGGAAAACGATTACTGACTTAGCTGCTTATATCGAAGAACATAAACTTTGTGTTTCAAAACTGACTTTAAACTTTGCACCGGATGCAGATGGAAGCTATACCACAAGAGAAAAAACAAAAGAAATCTTAGACACCTTCCCGGAAGTCACTTATGTGTCCGGCGGTTTTCATAACTTAGAAGTTACCAGATGCGGCATTGCCAAATCCAAAGGACTTAAATTCCTCTGTGATTACCTCCACATTTCCATGGAAGATACCATGGCGGTAGGTGACAGCGAAAATGATCTCGATATCGTCAAAGCTGCCGGCATTGGCGTTGCCATGGGAAATGCGCAACAGCTCTTAAAAGATTCGGCTGATTTCATTTCCCTTTCTAATGAAGAAGATGGTGTTGCATACGCAATCGAGCGGTTCTGCTTTTAACAGAACCGCTCGTTGTATACGCTAGAACTTTGTACATACTTTATATTTACGTCGTAAAGTATTCATCGTATAGTCGTTATAATCTATTTTCTTATCCTTCTGAAGTCTTCCTAATACAATACCTGGATCACGATTTATTTTATTTGCAAATTTCTTAATAGCCTGTAAATCAAATTCACCCTGTCTTATAAATTCCTGATAATACCCTTTCGGAATCAGACTATCTTCTGCGAAACGATTCGCCGCTTCCTCCTGCTCACCACAATTTTTAATGTTTCATGTACTTACCATCTTCTACTAAAAAAAAACCTTGCAGAAAGGATTTCTCCTCTCTACAAGGTCTTGCTCTTCTTTATCCCTATTTTTATTTGAAGTAAGCTACTCCACTTTCAAATAACTTCATATCCTGCTCGCCATAAATGTTGACTGCAACAGACTCTCCACGACGCTCTGCATGTGCCATCTTACCAAGGACACGTCCGTCCGGACTGGTGATACCTTCGATTGCCATGTAAGAACCGTTTACGTTCCACTCTTCATCCATGGTTGGAACACCGGCTTCGTTTACATACTGGGTTGCCACCTGACCATTCTCGAAAAGCTTGTCTAACCACTCCTTCGGAGCAACGAAACGACCTTCTCCATGGGATGCCGGGTTACAGTATACGCCGCCAAGCTCAGCCTGTGCTAACCATGGGGACTTGTTGGTCACTACCTTGGTATATACCATCTTGGAAATATGACGTCCGATGGTATTGTAGGTCAGAGTCGGTGAATCCGGTCTCTGGTGTGTAATCTTGCCGTAAGGAACCAGACCTAATTTAATCAGTGCCTGGAATCCGTTACAGATACCAAGTGCAAGACCGTCACGCTCATTTAAAAGCTTGTTTACAGCTTCTTTCATCTTCTCATTACGGAATGCTGTTGCAAAGAATTTTGCTGAGCCTTCCGGTTCATCTCCTGCAGAGAATCCACCAGGGAACATGATAATCTGTGCTTCATCAATTGCTTTTACAAATACATCAACAGAATCACGGATGTCTTCTGCATTTAAGTTCTTAAATACCTTTACGGTTACATCTGCACCTGCATTTTCAAATGCTTTCGCACTGTCGTACTCGCAGTTGGTTCCCGGGAATACCGGAATAAATACATGTGGGCGGGCAACTTTGTGCTTGCAGACGTAAATGTCTTTTGTATCGTAAAGTCCGCTCTTCACTTCTTCTGTTCCGGTGGTTGCTCTGGTTGGGAATACTTTCTCTAAAGTCTGTCCCCATGCTTCGATTGCTTCATCCATGGAAATGCTCATATCACCATAGATAAAGTTCTTGCTGTCATTTACTGCACCCACAACAGCTCCGTTTGCTGCAAGGCCTGCTGCTGCAAGGATTTCCTGTGCTTTTACAACTTTATTTTCCGGAACTTCTGCTACGATATTTCCAAAGCCCGGTGCAAATAATGTTTCTTTTGTTACATCTGCATTTACAGTAACGCCAAGTTTATTACCAAATGCCATCTTGCTGACTGCTGCTGCAAGACCTTTTCCGTCTAATGCATAAGCTGCTACGATAACGCCTGTCTCAGTCATCTCATGAATTGCATCATAAAGCTTCATAACCTGTGCGTAATCCGGCATATCATAAGCATCTTTTTCGATGGTAAATAACATCAGCTTATCATTTTCTTTCTTAAGCTCCGGTGTGATAACATCTTTTTCTTTTGCTACATCAACTGCAAAGGATACCAGTGTTGGCGGTACATCAATTTCATTGAAGGAACCGGACATGGAGTCCTTTCCACCGATGGATGGAAGTCCGAAACCAATCTGCGCATTATAAGCACCAAGCAGTGCTGCAAATGGCTGGCTCCAACGACTTGGCTCCTCCGACATTCTGCGGAAGTATTCCTGGAATGTGAAACGAATCTTGTGGAAATCACCACCGGCTGTTACGATACGGGAAACAGACTCTAATACTGCATAAGCTGCTCCATGGTATGGGCTCCATGAAGATAAATATGGATCAAATCCGTAACTCATCATGGTTACTGTATCGCACTTTCCATTCATAACTGGAAGTTTTGCAACCATACTCTGTGTCTCGGTCAACTGATATTTTCCACCATATGGCATGTATACACTGCCTGCTCCGATGGAACCGTCAAACATTTCTACGAGACCCTTCTGGGAACATACGTTAAGGTCTTTTAATTCATTTAACCATGCTGCTTTCATATCGCCTGCTGCAACTGCTTCTTCTACAGCCTTTGTGCTGATTTTATTTAAATAATTCTCTTCTTGTACCGGAAGCTCTACCTTTACATCAGTCTCCTGATGTGCTCCGTTGGTATCTAAGAATGCTCTGGAAAGATTTACAATTTCTTTTCCTCTCCAGGATAATACTAATCTTGGCTCTTCGGTTACAACGGCAACTTTCACAGCCTCTAAGTTTTCTTCTTTTGCATAATCTAAGAACTGCTGTGCATCTTCCGGTGCAACAACAACTGCCATACGCTCCTGAGACTCGGAAATAGCAAGTTCTGTTCCGTCCAGTCCGGCATATTTCTTAGGTACTTTATCCAAATCAACCTGTAATCCGTCTGCAAGCTCTCCGATTGCTACTGACACTCCACCGGCACCAAAGTCATTACATTTCTTAATAATGTGGGCAACTTCTTCTCTGCGGAAAAGTCTCTGAATCTTACGCTCGGTAGGTGGGTTACCTTTCTGGACCTCTGCTCCACAGGTATCAATGGATTCTGTATTGTGTGCTTTAGAGGAACCGGTTGCTCCACCGCAGCCATCACGTCCGGTACGTCCGCCTAAGAGGATAATAATATCTCCCGGATCAGAAGTCAGTCTCTGAACGGCACGACGAGGTGCTGCTCCCATAACGGCTCCGATTTCCATTCTCTTAGCAACATAATCCGGATGATATACTTCTTTGACATATCCGGTAGCAAGTCCAATCTGGTTACCATAGGAACTGTATCCCTGTGCTGCGCCGCGAACCAGTTTCTTCTGAGGAAGCTTTCCTTCCATGGTATCTTTTACAGATACGGTAGGGTCAGCAGCTCCGGTTACACGCATTGCCTGATATACATAGGTACGTCCTGACAACGGGTCACGGATTGCTCCACCAAGACAGGTTGCAGCTCCACCAAACGGCTCGATTTCGGTTGGGTGGTTGTGGGTCTCATTTTTAAAGTTTACAAGCCATTCTTCTGTCTTGCCATCTACTTCAACAGGCACTACGATAGAGCAGGCATTAATCTCATCGGACTCTTCCTGATCCTGTAATTTTCCTTCTTTTTTCAGACGCTTCATTGCCATTAATGCAATGTCCATTAAGCAGACAAATTTGTCATCTCTACCCTCATACATTTTCTTATGTGTATCAAGATAATCCTCATATGTCTTTTCCATTGGCTCTTTGTAGAAACCATCTTCAAATGCAACATTTTTCAGTTCGGTAGAAAATGTGGTATGACGGCAATGGTCTGACCAGTAGGTATCCAGCACACGAATCTCGGTCATGGATGGGTCTCTATCTTCTTCTCCATGGAAATAGTTCTGAATATGTAAGAAATCCTTGAATGTCATAGCCAGTCCAAGGGAATCATAGAGTGCTTTTAATTCCTGCTCCGGCATATCCTTAAATCCGGTCATAATCTTAACATCTGCAGGCTCCGGGAACTCTGTTACCAAAGTCTCAGGCTTCTCCATGCCGGTCTCTCTGGAATCTACCGGGTTGATGCAGTGATGCTTGATTGCCTCTAACTGCTCAGCGTTGATATCTCCGTAAATAACATACGTTGTTGCGGTACGGATAACCGGCTCTTCATCCTCTTTTAAAAGCTTCACACACTGCTCTGCAGAATCTGCTCTCTGGTCGAACTGTCCCGGAAGGAATTCAACGGAAAATACTTTTCCATCCCCCATTTCAAAATTCTCCTCATAGACATCATCTACCGGCGGCTCTGAAAATACAGTCTGAACTGCTCTTTTATATACATCATCGGAAATGCTTTCAATATCATAACGAATCAGGACACGTACCTTATCTACTGCGCTGATTCCAAGATAACTCTTAATCTCTGCATGTAACTCTTTGGCGCGTACTGCGTAAGCGTCTTTTTTCTCTACATACACTCTTCTTACCTTACTCATCTTCTACCTCCTGAATGTTTACTTTCTTATGCTCATTATAGCACGGCATTATGAATAAGAACAATTAATATATTTAATTTTATTTATAAGAGTTACTAATGTTGACACAGTTATAAGCGTCACTTATAATAAAGGAAAATATGTAAGATATGCATTCTGATATGACAAAGGAGCCATTATGGATATTAATTACGAATTATATAAAGTATTCTACCACGTTGCTACTTCCTTAAGCTTCTCGGAAGCCAGCAAGCAGCTTTACATTTCCCAGTCTGCAGTAAGCCAGTCCATCAAGACCTTAGAAAAGAAATTAGAGCAGCCGCTTTTTATCCGTAGCACCAAGAAAGTCCAGCTTACTCCGGCAGGACAGGTTCTGTTAAAACACATTGAGCCTGCCATGAATCTCATCGCCCGCGGGGAAAACCAGCTCTTAGAATCCAATACTCTTGGGTTGGGGCAGCTTCATATTGCTGCCAGCGATACTATCTGCCGCTATTTTTTAGTACCTTATTTAAAAGAATTTCATAAAAAATTTCCCAGCGTTCCCATCAAGGTTACCAATGCAACCTCTCTTGGCTGCGTTGACCTCTTAGAGCAGGGAAAAGTCGATATTGCCGTTACCAACTGCCCGAATGTGCGATTGAATCAATCCTATATCCGCAAGATGGTACTGGACTTTACAGATGTATTTATTGCGAATCCATCCTACTTTAATTTAAAACAACAGGAATTAAGTTTCCGGGATTTAACAAAATATCCTCTGCTGATGCTCGATAACAAGAGTACCACCAGCGAATTCATGCACAATCTCTTCCTTTCCCATCAGTTGGAGCTGATTCCGGAAATTGAACTGAGCAGTAATGACCTTCTGATTGACCTTGCCCGTATCGGTCTTGGTATCGCCTGCATTCCGGACTATTGCTTGAAACATGAATCTAAGGATTTGTTTATCTTAAAAACTTTAGAACCTCTTCCCCGAAGACAGCTTGCTGTCTCCGTAAATCCGAATCTTCCGCTTCTTACTTCTACGGAAGAATTCTTAAACCTGCTGCCGACATTATAAATGCATTTCCTCCCAGAAGGTTGTCAGTTTCTCTTCCAGATTGGAAAGCTGGCACACGCTCCGCTGTTCCCACTCTCTTGGGAACAGCCGCTGATAATCATTCTGCAGAAAGCGTTCATCCAAAAGCTCGATAATTCCCACATCTTCTGCAGTCCGGATAACACGTCCCGCTGCCTGAAGTACCTTATTCATTCCCGGATACCGATAGGCATAGTCGAATCCCATGCCCTCTTTCTTATCATAATATTCTTTTAAAATTTCCCGCTCATTGCTAATCTGCGGCAGACCGGTTCCTACGATGATTGCGCCAATCAACTGCTCCCTCTTTAAGTCAATTCCTTCTCCAAAGATGCCGCCCATAACACAAAATGCCACCAGGGACTCTTCTTTTTCCTCCTGAAATGCTTCTAAAAAAGCTTCTCTTTCTTCTTCCCGCATGCCGGATTCCTGACAGATGCAGGTAATTGTTTCATCCGTCCGCAGCTCAAATGCCTCATGCACTTTTTTCAGGAAAAGATAGGATGGGAAAAACACCATATAATTGCCCTTTTTCTTCTTTATTGTACGATAAATATAATCTGCAATCCTTCCGTATTCTTCCGGTGTTCTTCTGGTATATTTACTGCTGACATCATTTCCGATTAACAAAAGTCTCTTATCCTGAGAAAATGTTGTCTTTGCATAAACCGCATAATTACCCGTTTTATTCGTCAAAAGCTCCTTATAATACTGAACCGGCAGCAGCGTTGCCGAGAAGAAAATCGTAGCATTTCCCTTATCCAGACACTCCTGCAGATTAAAGGACGGATCCACGCAAAAAAGCTTTATGACAAATCTGCCCTCTTCATCATGCTGCCCGTAAATTACATAATGCTCGTCCACACGCTCATAGATATTCAAGAAATTGCGCAATTCAAAATAAAAATCAAGAACCACATCCCGCCCCGGAAACTCCGGATTCTTCTGCATATATTCTTCGATTTTTGCTGCAAGACGCATACAGGAGAAAATGAGATTCGGAATGCTTTCGTAAATCTGATAAGTTTCGCATTCTCTCTTATATTCCAACATCAGCTTATTGCATTTACCCAGTTCTTTCTCAATGGCAGAGCTTCTTGGCTTCATAATTTTCCGCACCGCAAGAATATCCTCTTTGACAAGGGCGGCACTATACATCTCCCGTCCACGTTCCACAAGATTGTGTGCCTCATCCACCAGAAAGATGTAATCACCCTTGATGCCATCTGCGAAAAAACGCTTTAGATACACATTCGGGTCAAAGACATAATTATAATCGCAGATAATATTATCCGCCCAGGTTGCCGTGTCCAGACACATTTCAAACGGGCAGACCTGATATTCTTTTGCATGTGCCAGCAAAACTTCTCTTGTCATATTATTTTCTTTCTGTAATAAATCATAAACCGCATCATTTACCCGGTCAAAATGCCCCTTTGCATAAGGGCAGCTTACGGGATTACAGTCCACTTCCTCACAAGGGCATAATTTTTCTTTCGCTGTAATCTGCACACTCTTTGCCCGATAACCCTTTTCACATAAAATGCCAAGGGTCTCTTTTGCCACATTTGCGGTAACAGTCTTAGCAGTTAAGTAAAAAATCTTATCACCTAATCCTTCTCCCACCGCTTTGATTGCCGGATATAATGTAGAAATGGTCTTGCCTACTCCGGTAGGTGCCTGAATAAACAGATTCTTTTTTCTGGCTATCGTACGGTAAACCCCGGCAGCCAACTCTTTCTGTCCCTCCCGGTACGGAAACGGAAATGCCAGTTCTTTAATGGATGCCTGCCGTTTCTTCCGCCACTCATACTGAAAATCCGCCCATTTCTTATATTTTAAAATCAAATCTGAAAACCATTCCTGCAGCTGCTGCATGCTATATTCATAAGAAAAATATTTTAAATCTCCGGTATCGAGATTTCCATATGTCATCTGAACATTGATTTTCTGTAAATCATTCTGGATTCCATATATGTACGCATAGCACTTTGCCTGTGCCAGATGTACCTTTATGGGTTCTTCCAATAAGTCAAGGCTTAAATATACGCCTTTTATCTCATCAATGGTAACTGTTTCTTCTATTATAATGCCATCTGCCCGTCCCCAGATTCCAAGCTCATAATTTTCTTCCTCAATGATAATATTTAAAGGAACCTCGGCATGGTAAGTGCTTCCCATCTTCTTTTGAATCTTCCGATGGAGTCTGCTGCCCGCCTGCATGGCTTCCATCGTATCAAGACTGGCTCTGCGGTTATCAATGTCTCCGGAACGCAAGATAAACTCCACCAGATTTCGTACCGATATTCTTATCTGCTCACGTTCCATTCCGCTGTCACCCCTTTTCATCCCATCTTATACTTATTTCTATTTATGCTATTTACTATTTTTTCTATTTATCAATTTTTGAAAAATCTCATTTTTCTAGCAGACTTTAAAGGAATTGAAACGTACTCTCATTTCATAATAACAAAAAAATACCAGATAGAAAAGACAATATCCAAATTGTCCGCTACCCGGTATTTCTTCTTACCTTATGAACCTGTATTTTCTGGCTGCCAGAAAACCTGTGCCATCATTTAAGCAGTTGCATACTTGCTTAATACATTCTCAAAGTTCATATCATGTCCGCCATACTTAACAGTAAGCTCTCGATTCAGATCAAGACTTAATACTCCAAGAAAAGACTTTGCGTCAATTATTACTCTATTGTATGAAATATCAATGTCAAAATCACATTTTCCTGCCTCACGTACAAAGTCTCTAACCTCTTCTGTGCCAGCTAATTTGATTTTCTTTTCATTCATTTTTTTCACCATCCTCAAAAAAATAACTGATTTACTTTTGATTCTTGAGCATTATGACACCATTTCTTTTTTTTGTCAATTTTCGCTTACCATCTTAGTATATGAATTTTATGAGCATTTTACACAATAAATTTTTCTGTTTTTCTCCATTTTGGTCTTACCAAAATTAGTTTGCCTGTCACATTTTGTCGTTTTTTATGGTACTTTAGTCACATTTACAAGTTTTTTTTTTACTCAGTCAATATTTTTTATCGTTTTTCACAAATTTTTGTGTCAAAAAATAAGGGAATAAGCCTCGCATTCCTTCAAAAGTCTTCAAAAAAGCTCCAAATTCCATCATTATTCCTAAACTTCTTTCTACACATAACATTTACATAATACTTACTATTGCACTTTTTTCCGTACATTCAGCTGTTTTCCATATAAGTGGACATTTTGTGTATTATAACGTGATTGTATCACTCATTATATTACGTCTTTCGAAGATATCCAGATCTGCTTTTTCTTGAAATATACTATCTCTATAATAATAAGAAGAACGGACACTCCGATTACTGCCAGATAACCATATTTCCATTGAAATTCCGGCATTCCCGGAAAATTCATTCCATACCAGCCTGTAATTAGTGTCAATGGCAAAAAGAGCGTTGTTACAATGGTCAGAATACTCATAATCCGGTTCTGGTGAATATCAATCTGCGTCTGATACATTTCACGGATTTGCTGTAAATATTCGCGGATTGTCTCTACGTAATTATGCAGCCGCTCCACACGATTCATATAGCGTTCCCAGCCCTGTTCCTCTTCCACTAAGGACTCCCGGTTCATATACATCTGCATGAAATCTCCCATATTCATCAACTGTTCATAGTATGCCCGGCTCTCTGAAAGCTGCTTCCGATAACGCATAATTACTTCATTAAAATGCTCCGGTATCCTCTTAATTACAACATCCTCTACCTTCTCCAAATTTTCCTCTATCTTTTGCAGATAAAGAATATCATTGTCAATTAATGCATTACAAATAAAGAGCAACACCATATGAAGTGTGCAGCCATCAAACATATCATTTTTGACCTTTGCCAATATTTCCTGTAATTCCTCATCTTCTTCTATTAAAAATAGTTTATTTTCAAAGAGATAAAAGCCAAAGGAAAACTCTTTTTCCTTTTTACTTCCCTGTTTTGGTACATGTATAATCCCCTGTACACATTCATGAAATGCCTCTACTTTGCTATAGCGGATAAAACGCATGCTGCTAATCAGATTCTTTCGATGCGGATAATTTCCTTCTAATTGCTGAAATTCTTCCATATTTAATAGTATTATCTGCGGTTCAGATTCCTTTTCTATATTTTTCCCATTATCCCTTGCTAAAGAAAGTTCTCCTGATGCCGCATGCAACCAATACCTGTTCATTTCTCTTACAGCTCCCTTCCTCACAATCCTGTTTTCATTCATCACATATTTTCTTCTATGTCAGCAGACTGCCCTTTATAAAAATTTTCTTTCATTACTTTCTCTTAGATTTTAACACTCTTTGTCTCTTTTATACCACTTTTCTTTTTTATACAAAATTTACTGCTAATAGCTGTTTGTGAATTCATGCTAAGTCTGTCAGTAGCTTCTTACGAATACCTGGCACAACTACGAGAAACACGCTTTGCAAGGTTCTCGCTACTCGTATAACAAAGAATGTGCCTTGGCGCATTCTTGCGCCTGCGGCGGTCGCTTGCGACATCTACCTTATACGCCGCAGTGTGCATCCTCGCAGAACGTTTTTTATTTTACAGGAAAGCAATTTCCTGTAAAGTAAAAAAAGAAAGTATAGAATATACTTTCTTTTAAAGAACAGGGGTGGAAGGAATCGAACCCTCCTCTGGAGTTTTGGAGACTCTTATTCTACCGATGAACTACACCCCTATATGCTAAAATGACGTACAAGTACGTCACAATAGGTTTGTTTTGTAACATACCTTCAAAACTTCATACAGGAATCCGAAAACTTTATTTCTAAGATGGTCATCTCAAATGCTTCGCATTTTCGATGTCATTTGCAGGCAAATGTTCGTCCGACTTAAGAGCTGTTTCCGCAGATAAATCTGCTCCACATCTCTTCATCCGTCCTACCATCTTACTGCTTTTTGGTCAAGCCCTCGACCGATTAGTAACAGTCAGCTCCACACGTTACCGTGC